>CANRHY010000126.1 GCA_947630515.1 uncultured Bacilli bacterium | reverse complement strand
TGTTAATAAAGAACTTCTTAACTAATAATCACATATTTTCTATGGGGTAAGGGGGCTTTTTGCTCTTTTTTTAAAAAACTTGTTTTTTATTATTGTTTTTGGAAAGCAATAGCATAATATTTTTAAAATAATAGTGTTGCTTTTTATTTTTTATTATTCTAAATAACTAATAAATTTTTTACTTGCAAAAGTTAGGTTTATAGTTTTATTTGTTGCTAAATATACATTTAAGTTTGAAATCTCTTTATTTATTTTTAATTCTTTTAAGTTGTCATAATTTTTTTTAGCAAAATCAATAATTACGAATCCAATACCTAGTCCGATGTTAACAAATTCAGTTATTAATTCTTGACTAACTACTTCCATTTTAGGAATTAATTTTACATTCTTATTGAGCGCTATGAAGTCTATTAGTTTTCTACTATTTGATTCGGGCTTTTGTAATATTAATGGATATTTATTTAAATCATGAAAACTTTTAATATCATCTTTAAAATACATAGGATTATATATAAATCCTTGTTTTAATTCTTTTATTTTTTCTAAATGAACATTAGATTCTTTTACATTACTTTCATTAAATATTACAAAATCTAATTTTCCTAATTTTAAATCATTAATTAAATTACTTGTTAAATCATTTGTTATATTTATAATTATGTTAGGGTAATCATTATGAAAATTTTTGATAATATCAAGTAAGATAAGTCTAGTTAAAGTTGTACTTATACCAATTTTAATTTCTCCTTTATTTAAATCTTTAAATGAAGTAAATTCTCTTTCAGCATTATTAATTAATTCTAATGCCCCTTTTACATATTCATAAAACATTTTTCCTTCTTCTGTAAGGCACATTCCTTTATTACTTCTTAAAAATAAAGTTCCGTTTAATTGTTCTTCTAATTTTTTTATAGATTGTGATATAGCAGGTTGTGATATATGTAGTTCCTTACTAGCTTTTGTCATGTGTTTATTTTTTGCAACAACATAGAATGTTTTATATAATTCTAAATCAATGTTCATTATAATCTCTCCTTATGATTATTATAACATTTATATATTTTACTTATCAATAGTTTTGAAATAAAATATTGGTGTAAGGAGGAGTATTATGTTTAAAGAGAAAAATATTGTAATAGGTATAAGTGGTGGAATAGCTTGTTATAAAGTTTGTGATATTATATCAATTTTAAAAAAAGAGGGTGCGAATGTTTATGTTATTATGACTAAAAATGCTACTCGATTTATAACACCTTTAACACTAGAAACTTTATCTAAAAATAAAGTTGTTGTTGATATGTTTGATGAGAAAGAACATATTGAAGTAAAACATATAAGCTTAGCAAAAAAAGCAGATTTATTAGTTGTTATTCCTGCGACTGCCAATATAATTGGAAAAATTTCTAATGGTATTGCAGATGATATGTTATCTACTACAATAATGGCTACCACTAGTCCTGTAGTTTTTGTTCCAGCTATGAATAATGAAATGTATCTTAATAAAATAGTTAAAGATAATATAGAAAAATTAAAACAATATGGTTATAAGTTTATTGATCCAATCGTGGGAGACTTGGCATGTGGATATAAGGCTATTGGAAAAATTGCAAAAAAAGAAACAATTATTAAGTTTTTGAAGGAGATGTAAAATGAAAATTTTAGTTGTTGGTGGAACATTTGATTTAAATGGTGGGAAAAGTTCTGGTTTTATAAATAAATTATTTGATGCAGTAGAAGAAAAAGATAAAAAACTTATTAATGGTGGAAATTATAAAGATTTAGATAAAATTTTATCTTCTGTTATTAATTATTCTGTTGTTTTTTGGTTAGCAAATGTTCCTAATGAACTTCCTAAAATTAGAAATGTTAAAGAAATTGCGCCTAATGTAATATTAGTTAATTCGAAAAGAAATGATAATAAATATACATTTAAAGAATTAGTAAAAAGAACAATTTTACAAAAAGCTAATTTATCTTTTGAATTTAAAAAAGAAGGTGATATTTTTAAAATTAAAGTGTTTGACCCTTTAGGTTCAGTTTGGTATCAAGGGTTTGATATAAAGAAAGCTGTTAATCAAACTATGAAAAGAATAGATTATTTAATTAATTTAACTAGAGTACATACTTTTAAATCAGATATGAGTTATAAATTGTATATAGAAAATAGTTATTTAAATTTAATTAAAAGTTATTCTAAAGTATTTTATAAGAATATAATTTCGAAAGATGATAGTAAAGAATTAATTAAAACTTTTAGGTGTACAAGAGGGATGCCATCATGTCGTTATAAAGATTATTTTTTAGTTAGTAAAAGGAAAGTTAAAAATAAATTTTTAGGTAAAAATGATTTTGTAGCAGTATATATAAATAATGAAAAAATATTTTACTATGGTGATCTTAAACCATCAGTTGATACACCAGTTCATATAAAATTATATGAAAAACTTCCAAATATAAATTATATTATTCATTCGCATTGTTATGTAAAAGATGCACCTATAGTGAATGAAAATATTCCTTGTGGCGCTATAGAGGGAGTGGATAAAATAATTAAAATAATTTTAAAGAATTATAAATCATTAAATTTAAAAAAGTATGCTATTAATTTAAAAGGACACGGATCATTTATTTTTGGAAATGTAGTTGAAGATTTAAAGGGTTATAAGTTTATTAAACGATTAGTGCCAGAAATAATGTATTAAGGAGAGTGATAAAAATGAAAACATTAATAGTTGCGGGAACTTGGGATTTAAATGGTGGTAAAAAATCTGGGCTTATGGAAAAACTTTATTTAGAATGGAAAAAGTATACAAAAGAAGAAGATATAGTCTATATTAATGGAGGAAATTATAATGAACTTGATAATATTATGGAAACTCTTAAAAATTATGATGTTATATTTTGGATGGCATATATTCCAAATGATTTAAAAACAAAAACTATAAAATCTTATAATCCGTATGCTTTAGTTATAGGTTCTAAAAGAAATGATAATAATGAATCTTTTGTTACAATATTAAATAAGGCACTTTTAAAAAGAGAAAATTTAACAATAGAATTTAGTAAAAATATTAATAAATTTGAAATGCTAGTCTTTGATCCATTAGGTACACTTTGGTTTCAAGGAAGTGATATAGATAAATGTGTATATAGTATTTATAAAAGAGTAGAGTTTCTTTTAACAACAAAAAGAGATCATGTTCATAAAGCTAATAAAGAAAATATATTATTAAAAAATGATGAATTTTTTGAATATGTTAGATTGTGTGCAGATATTTTTCAAAAAACAATAGAGCATGCGCCTGGAGTTACTCGTTTTTTAGGAAATGCTTCGTATCGTGATAAAAAATATATTTATATGTCAGAGCGTGATGTCGATAAAACATTAATTGATAAAACACATTTTATTACTACTTATTTGAAAGATGGAAAAGCATTTTATTTAGGTGATAAAAAGCCTTCAAAAGATACAATAGTTCAGTTAAATTTATATGAAAAATTGAAAAGAATAAATTATATAGTTCATTCACATTGTTATATAAAAGATGCTCCTTTTACTAACATACCAGTTCCATGTGGTGCATTAGATGAAATTGATGAAGTATTAGAAGTAATTAAAGATAAGTATAATGATAATTTTAATCTTGATTATTATGGTATTAATTTAAAAGGACATGGATGTTTAATAATGGGTAATAATTTAAGTGTAATGAAAAAAACTTCATTTGTAACGAGAAGGTTACCTGAAGTAATTAATTAGGAGGAGAAAATGGAATATAATATTGTAATAACCGCGGGTGGTACTAGTGAAAAAATAGATAATGTTAGGAAAATAACTAATAGTAGTTCTGGAAAACTAGGGTACACTATAGCAAATAAAATTCTTATGGAAAAGAAGGATAGTATTAATAAAATATTTTATGTATGTTCAAAGAATGCATTTAAACCTAGAAATGAAAAAGTTCAAATAATTGAAATAGTTGATACTTTAGAATTACAAAATGTGGTTTTAAAACTTCTTAAAGATTATAAAATAGATTATTTTATTCATTCAATGGCGGTGTCTGATTATACTGTGGATTTTATAACTACTGTAGAAGATATTGTAGAGAATATTTTAAATAATCCAAATAAAGATTTATATGAATTAATTTGTAATAATTCTATTAATATTAAACAAAATAAAATATCTTCTGATAAAGATAATTTATTGATAAAATTAAAGAGAACTCCTAAGATAATTTCTTTAATTAAAAAGTTAAGTCCTGAAACTCATTTAATTGGTTTTAAGTTATTAGATGGGGTGAAGAAAAATGAACTTATTGATGTTGCATTAAAACTTAAAGAAAAGAATAAATGTGATTTAGTAATAGCAAATGATTTAGATAATATAAGGAAAGGAAATCATTTAGCATTTCTTGTAAAATCAAAAGATGAATATATTAAAGCATCAGGAAAAGAAGATATTGCAAATAAGTTAGTAAGTGAAATATTTTAAGTAATGTAAGTGTTTATAAAAATTCCTATATATGATAAAATATTATATATGAAAGATAAAATAGAGAGTATTTGTAAAAGTATAAAAGCATTATCTTGTCCTAATTGTGGTAGTAAAGTATTTAATAATTCTACCTGTTCTTATTGTGGGTCAAAAATAGAAGAGTTAGATAGTTTAATTAATGAGTTAACTTCACTTATCACGCCATTTCAATTTGATAAAGATTCTCTTTTAAGTTTATATACATTAAAATCTTTTAATATAGAAAGTGTATCTCAAATTATAAAAGATTATGGGTTAGATTTTGAGTATGAAAGAGTATATAATACTATTATGGAAAAGATAAAAAATAATATTGAATTGAGTGAAGAAGATTATAAAATGCTTGTATATTTTATAGATAATAATTTATTTATAGGAAGTAATAAAAATCCTCTTCTTAATAAAATAATGGTAGATTTGATTCTTAAAAAATATATACCAAAAGAAGAGGAAACTTTAACTTTTTTTAAAAACTTTACTGAAATGTTTATGTTAGGTTATGTACATAACCCTAAAGTAAAATATACTGGTTTAAGTGAAGAAGTAATCGCTAATAGTGCATATGACTTAATTAATATAGATATAAATAAAATGAAAGTGAATTTACAAAATAAAAATTATATAGAAATTTTAGAAACTATTTTTCATGAGTGTACTCATACTGTACAAGAAAGTTATCTTTACCATAGTAAAAAAGTTAATTACACACTACTACTAATGGCGATGGAAGAAGTTATTATGAGTAGTTTTCCAAATTATTATAAAGAAAATTATGAAAATACTATAGCTGAAGTTGATGCTAGATATTCAGCAAGTTTATGTGTTTTACAATTTTTAGAAAGTAATAATTTAAAAGTAAATAGTAACTATTTTAGTGATTCTTTAAATAGAGAAATGCCTAAATATAAAAATGAAAATAGGACTTTAGATGGTAAACTTACTGATATATATACATTATTTGATTCAGTAAGTCACCCTGATAATTTAATTAATAGGTATCCTATACTTAGTATTTTATATAAGCCTATTGATGGTTATTTAGTTAAGAAAACAAAAAAAGAAGTAGAAGAAGATTATGAAACTTTTAGAAAAAATGGTAATACATTTGAAATTAGTGATGAAGAGTTAGATTATTTATATAATAAAATTATTGAGAAATATAGTAACCAGTTAAAAGTATAAAGTAGGAGAAGATATGAAAATATTAAATAAAATAGAATATTTTGATGAAGATTTATATAAAAGTATGATGGAAAATTTAAGAAGATATAAGAAAAGTACGTATCCTGTTCTTAGGTATGATACACATGTAGAATTAATGCAAGGTTATTTTTGGGGAGATATAGTTAAAAAAGATGAAGAAAGTGAAACTTATGATTTAAAGATTGATACAAGCGAAATATTTGAGTATATATATGGAAAAGTAATGTTAAATTATACAGTATATAAAGATAAGCATCTTGTTAAAATTAATTCTTTAACTCCAGTATTACCTATGGTAAAAGAAGATTTAGTGTATTATAAAGGAATAGGTATTCCAAAAGATAAAGAAGAAGAGTATAAAAAAAGAATAGATTTATTTTTAGAAAGAAAGGGTAAAAAATGAAAAAAAGTATAATATTGTTTTCTATAATTAATATGCTCTGTTCAATATGTTTGTTTTTCATAAATAATAGTTATGTAAGTTTATTTAATTTATTATTACTTATAATCTTACTTATTATAACTTTGAAGAAAAGCGTAACTGGATATATGGCTATTACTTTTATATTGATAGGTTCTACTATAACAATGTTTAGCTATACTAAGACTCTTTATTTTATTATTTATTTAGTGTTTTTCTTAATTAATATGATATTAAGTTTTAAATATGTTTTTGAACTTTTTAATTCATTTAAAATAAAACTAGAAAAGATTAGTATTCCAAAAGATAAGGAATATTTAATAGTTAAGTATATGAATATGAATGGTATAGTAGTAAAGATGAGTGAAGAATTTATAGTGTCTTTTGAAGATAAGAATTTAAATGTAGAAAATATAAGTATTAAGTTTAAAGATATTAAAAATATAAAAATAGAAGAAAAACCATATAATGTTACTATGGAAAAGTTAGGTAGTAATAAAAATGTACCTATTAATTATAGTAAGATAATAAAGTCTTATAGTATTAGAATTATTTTAAAAAATAAAGAATATATATTAACTTCTTTTGACAATCCAAATATATTTACAAGTTTTAATTAAATTTAATTGCATAAATTATTATAAAAATGTATAATAAGGGTAGAAATTTAAGAAAGGCGGATTTATGAAAAAATTATTATTTTTATCTTTTCTAGTATTTACTTTATTTATACCTAATTTATATGCTACAGAACTTTATGGTAAAGTAGAAAGTGTTACTCTAGGCTCAGAAATACCAAGTGATAGTGGTAAAGAAGTAGATGTAAAATATCATGATATTACACTTAATTGGGAACAAAAAAATAGAGATTTAGGAAAAAACTATGATGGTTGGTGGATTGGACTTAAAATATATGCACCAGATGGGTATAATGAAGAAAAAGCTACTATTAAAAGAGGTGGAGAAGTTAAAGCATTTTCATCAGTAAAAGAAGCAGATACTAATTATTTAGAAGCTTGGTTTTTAGTAACACAAGATAAGTTAGAAGCACTAAAAAGTGAAGTAGATAGTGAAGGATATGCAGTAGTTGCAACTTATGAATTTGATTGGGACGGAAGTGGTGAGAATCAAACTTTAAAAGTAAAAGTTGTTCCGGATAAAATAACTTTAGGTAATATTCCTGAAGGATTTCATATGGTAACATTTGAAAGTGATTCTGGTAAAAAATATTTTAGTGTAGAAAATGATAAATCTTTAGAAGAATATTTATCAGAAGAAGAAAAAGAACTTTTAAATAAATTTATAAAAGCACCTGAAGGAAAAGAATTAGTAGGTCTATATTTAGAAGATGGTGGACTAGAATTTAATTTAAGTGATAAAATAAGTGCAGATACAACTGTTAAAGTAATATATAAGGTAACTGAAAAGGATAATCCTAATACTGGAAATAAGTTAATTCCATATGTTGCGATGGCTTTAATATCACTAATAACTATGCTAGGACTTGTAATTTATGTAAAGGTTTCTAAATAGTAAAAGTAAAGACACTTGTTAACACAGTATAAATTACAAAATTAATTTAACTTAAAAAAATAACCTTTCATCAATTTAATTTGACTTTATATATAAAAAATTAT
>CANRHY010000125.1 GCA_947630515.1 uncultured Bacilli bacterium | reverse complement strand
TATATAAACCATTGTAGTCTAGAGTACTTGTTTCACTAAACACAGCCTTATCTATTAAAGTTGTCTCTTTACTTCTAAACTTAACATTTAATACCTTAATAGGAGTAGGCTTCTTATAAATAACAGCTTTATCTACACTAAGATAATATGCATTACTATCATTTATAATATGCTCTAGAAACATACCTCTATTTTTATAACTTACATAACTTTTATTAGGCATAATATTCACCTAAGTAATATTATACTATAAATAATAACAAAAATCTAATTTACATCTGATATTAGACAAATAATCGTAAAATATACACTAAACTCTGTAAACTAACTAAATAAACTAAAATATCCATTAGTTGGTTTATCTATCTTAAAAGTTAAAAACTCTTTAGTAGTAGGGTGATAAAAAGATAAGCTGTAACATATAAGGGCTATCTTATATTTAGAAGTATTCCCGTATCTAGTATCACCTAAAATACTATGATTTCTACTACTTAATTGTACCCTTATTTGATGGTGTCTTCCAGTTATTAAATCTATATCTAATAAACTATAATTATCTTTTTCATCTATCACTTTATACTTTAAAGAAGAGGGAAGCCCCTTTTTACTTACTATAGTAGAGTATTCTTGTCTTAATAATAAGTCTTCTAAAACTCCTTCTTTTTCCTTAAAAATTCCTTCTACAACGCACATATACTTTTTCTTAATTTCATGGTTTCTCACCTCATTAGATAATCTACTAGCTGCCTTACTAGTTCTAGCAAACACCATAACACCACTTACATCTTTATCAAGTCTATGTACTAGCCCTAAATATACATTACCTGGCTTTTTATACTTTTCCTTAATATATTGCTTTAATATACTAAGCATATCTATGGTTTTACTTCCATCACTTTGAGACAAAACACCAACAGGTTTAACACATACTATAATATGATTATCTTCATAAAGAATATTTAACTTCAATTCTCCCACCTCGCATATATTCCACATGGAAGAACCATATCACTGTTTTTTATAGGTATCCCAACTTCACCACAACTAGTAGACCCTTTAAATTTTTTAGTAAGTAGGGAATCTAACATATTTTTAAGAACATAACTAGAAAGCCCAGTAGTATAAGAATTAATCAAAAACATAAGAGGATTATCAGATAAAAGCATAGAGCACTCTTTTAGAAGTGGCCATAAATCCTTCTCTATATTCCATACCTCTTTATTAGTTCCTCTTCCAAAACTAGGAGGGTCCATAATAATCACATCATACTTGCTTCCCCGCCTTACTTCACGTTTAACAAACTTCATCACATCTTCCACAATATATCTAACTTTATCTGTAGGTAAATTAGAACTAGCCATATTTTCTTTACACCAATCAACCATACCACGAGAAGAATCAACATGTGTAACATGAGCTCCTGCGGAAATACATGCAAGAGTTGCCCCTCCAGTATAAGCAAACAAATTAAGAACTTTAATACTTCTATTACTTGACTTAATCTTTTCTATCATATAATCCCAGTTTACAGCTTGCTCAGGAAAAACTCCAGTATGCTTAAATCCCATTTCCTTAACATTAAAAACTAAACTTTTATACTTTATAGTCCATGAAGTAGGGGTACTCTTTAAATTTTCCCAATGTCCTCCACCAGTATTACTCCTGTGATATATTGCATTAATATTATTATATTTTTCTCTCAAAACCCCATTATCCCATATAATTTGAGGGTCAGGTCTAAGTAAAATAACATTACCCCATCTTTCTAACTTTTCTCCCATAGAAGCATCTATAAGTTCATAATCTTCCCAATTATTTGCTAATTTCATAATATTTCTCCTTTAACTATAAATAATTATATCATGACTTACCATTATATAAAAGAAAAAGCCACCTAATAAGATGGATTATAATTATAATTATTTTAATAAATCTTCAAAAAGTTCAAGAGCATTAGAATAGACTTTATATCTTTCAGGAGGCTTTTCCATTTTTTCATTTACAGTTTGTTCTTCAGAACTACAGATTATTTAATTAGTAAACAATAAAAATTTAATAACAAAATGATTTAAAATTAACTAATTATTTGTTTTATATATTTTATTAATTTTTCTTTTAACAATGTGATATTGTCATCATCTAATTCAACTAATTGATTATCTTGATTTTGATAAAAGTGTATTAATCTTTTAATAGATATTGTTTTCATTTGGTCTAACATTGCAATAGAGTCAGTTTGCTTTAAATATTGCCAGCTAAAATGTTTAACATTATTATAGTTACGCGTATTAAAATCATTTTCAGTTTTAAAATGTTTTATTTTAGGACTTGTTAGAGGAATACATAAAACAACATCTTTGATATTAGGTAAGGTGAAAATAACACCTAAATGAATACTATTTATTTCTCTTCCAACACTGCCTTTAAAATTAATATAATAAATTTGACCAGTTTTTAACTTCATAATTACCTCCAATACAAAAATAAAAGGGATTCTATATAATAGAAATCCCTTTAACAACGAATAGGCTGATATGTCCCTCGAGTTATCTCTTCACAATGCTATTCTTGGTGTCATAATTAGACTGACTAATATGTCCCTCGAGTTATCTCTTCACAATGCAGTCAATTACAACTTGTGATAATATATTATCACATTTTAATCAGAAAATCAAATTATTTATTTTGATTTTCATTTTCTATTATATACTTACACAACAAAAAATATTCTTTACCTAAGAAATTATCTAAAAATTTATTAATGCGATTACCAAATGTTTTATATCTTTATCAATTAATAGACTAATATTTTAATACATAAAAATTCCAAATTATCAAGAAATATTATACACCTAAAAATGTAACAAAATCAATCATTAAAAATAATTTTTATGTATAACTAGTTATCAAAAATTACTGACATGTCTTCAAATTAATGTATAATAATGTTTATGAAAGTGATATTTTTAGATATAGATGGTGTTCTTAATAATGATAAAACTTATAGAAATATATACTATGAGTATAAAATAATTGGCAGAAAAAGATTAGATATTGATAGATTTAGATTAAGACTATTAAAAAAGATAGTAGAACAAACAAATGCAGTTATTGTACTTAGTTCTTCTTGGAGACTAAAAGGGAGAAGACAAAACGGATTTCTTCCACTTACCAAAAAGGGTATTGAACTTGTAAAGTTATTCAAAAAATATGGATTATCTATATATGACATAACTCCTTATATAGATGGAAAAAGAGATGTAGAGATCTTTTACTGGCTTGAAACAACTAAAGATAATATAGAAAGTTTCGTTATATTAGATGATGAATCTTTTGGATTTTTACCTTATTTCAAAGAACAATTTATAAGAACAAGTATCTTAAATAATGGAGAGTACACATCAACAGGATTATGCAGTTCACATGTAAAAGAGGCAATAAAAAAACTGAAGTGATTAATTAAATACTAAAGTGATTAATAAAATACAAAAAAGTGTTGACTTATTGTATTTTATTTGCTATAATTATAACAGTCAAAGGGGGAAATAGAAATGAATTTAAATGAAATTAAAAAAATATTTGGATTAAATCCACATAAAAGATACACAGAGGAAGAACTAAAAAAAATTTATAGAAAGTTAGTAAAAAAATATCATCCTGATAATTTTAAAGAAGGAACAAAAGAACAAAAAGAAGCAGAAGAAATGTTTAAAAAAGTAAACAATGCTTATAATATTTATCTAAAAAATGGATATACTGCTTCAAATGAAAGCGTAATAGACTTAAATGAATTAAAGGCTCAATATAAAAAAGAATTAGAAAAACTAACAAGGGAATTTTTAAGTTATGATGTAGTTAGTTATTTGGATATTTGTTTTAAAGATAAAAGACCAGTCTCAACCTTAATTGCTGACTTTGAAACAGAAACTATGTTCATTTTTAGATTAGAAATAGATGATGCAACTTCTAAAGAAGAATTAGATGAACTAAAATCAGATTGGGATACTGAAAAATTAATTTTATTAGAAAAAATAAAAACTGAATTCTATAATCAAAACAATATTCCTAAACAATTTAGAAAAAGTATAAATGAAACTGATTTTAAGAAATTTTTAGAAGAATTATATAATCAAATGGAATATTATCAATCATATTTACGTAAAGAGTTTGAAAGTGTATTAGATGACTTCACTTTGCGTGCAGGTTTTACAGATATAGAATATAGATTAAATATATATGTAAACGTAAGGATTACTAAATTCAGATGTAGTTATAATGAAAATATGGACTTTAATGTATCTATAGAAAATGCCAAAAAAGAACTACAAACTGAATTAGAAAGCTTATATAAAAAATATTTTGAAAATATAACAGAATACAACAAGGCATTAGAAAGCGCAACTAGTGAAGAATTAAAGAGTAGATTACTTCTATTAAAAGCGAGAATACTTAACGATAACTTTAAAGCAGATTTAGAAGATATAAAAAATCAAATTGATAAAGAAAATTCAAAAGATTTTGTATCTTATAACGAATTTTTAACACTATCTACAAAAATACTAAATAAAATTGGAGCAGAAAGAAATAATACAAGTGATAACGAAAGTATTTTAATAATAAATGATTTTAGAGAGTCTCTATGTTCATTAATTACAAGATTAACTAAAGAAAAGTATAATATCACTTTTTCACTAGATGAAATAATGCCATTATTAGAAGAAATAGAATCAAACCCAATAAATTATGATTTACTTGTAGAAACTTCTACATTAATAGATAGTAAATTAGGAACAAGAAAACTTACAAAAAATTGGGGTGGAATTTGGTGTTAATTAAGTACAAAAGTATTTTGTACTTAATTTTCTATGATTATAACAGTTAAAGGGGGAATAGAAATGAATTTAAAAGAAGCTATAAGAATATTTGGATTAAATCCAAATAGAACATACACTGAAGAAGAAATAAAGAAAATTTATAGAGAGTTAGTAAAAAAATATCATCCAGATAATTTTAAAGAAGGAACAAAAGAACAAAAAGAAGCAGAGGAAAAATTTAAAAAAATAAACAATGCATATAATGATCATCTAAAAAACGGATATTTAAAAGGCATAGCGTACGATGGAAGTGATTCATTTTCAAGAAGAAATAGACATAATGCACCTGATTTAGAAAAAGCTAAAAAAGAATATATAGATTTAATTGATGAGGCAATAAAAGCTTATGTATTTGATGGTACTGATTATGTATTTCTATTAAATTATTTTAAAGAACCAGATACAGTAATAGATATAGTAAATAAATTTAGAAAAGAGTTAAACTCATTAAAGGAAGAAATAAAGAAGGCACCTTCTTATATGGCAGTATTTACTATGTCTCTAGCAATTAGTAAAATAAAAGTAGATTTACTTTATAATATAGAAAATGAATATTACAAACAAAATAATATACCTAAAAAATTCCAAAAAATAATAGAAGAAATGAATTTAAGAAGAAATCTTGAATTATTATCAAGTCAAAAAATGGAATATGAGTCATACTTAGAAAATGGTTTTTTAAATATAGTTATTAAATACAAATCAAAACTAGAGTATAAAGATATAAAAACAAAAATGCTTGAATTAGTAAATGAAAAAGTTCAAAAATTTAAGGCAGAATATAGAGAATATATGGATTTCCATCAAACATATGAAGAAGCAAAAAAAGAAGTAGAAACAGAGCTAGAATCTTTATATAAAAGATATATTAATAATTTAAAAGAATATAACAAAGCATTAGAAGAATCTAAAGATGAAACTACAAGAAACCAAATACTTGCATTAAAAGACAAATTATTTAATAGTGCTTTTATAGATAAATTATATAGTATAATATACCAAAAAGATTCCTTAAAGTCATACGAAAAATTATTATATACTTCTACAGATTTATTAATTAGAATTGATAATGAAAAAAAGACTTTAAATCCTAAAATTAAAGAAGATATGGTAAAAACTATGATACTAGATAAATTTTCTGATTTAATGTGCAAATTAGTAACAAAAACAGTTTCAGTAAAATATGAAAATGACCTTCCAATAGAAGAAGTAGCCTCAATATTAGAAAAATTATATAATGGTCCATTAGATTATAACTTAATAGTAGAAACATCTATATTAATAACATTTATATTAAAAAATAATAAAGAAGATTATAATGAAATTTTAAATGAACCTGAATTAAAAAAAGTATTAAAATAAATTTATAAAAGTGATTAATTAAGTACAAAAGTGATTAATTAAGTACAAAAGGCTTGACTTTCTGTACTTAATTTGTTATAATTATAATAGTTTTAAAGGGGGAGAAGAAAATGAATCTAAATGAAGCTATAATAATTTTTGGATTAAATCCAAATAAGGCATATACAGAGGGAGAAATAAAGAAAATATATAGAACTTTAGTAAAAAAATATCACCCTGATAACTTTAAAGAGGGAACAAAAGAACAAAAAGAAGCAGAAGAAAAATTTAAAAAAATAAATGTAGCATATAACGATATTTTAAAAAATGGCTATACACCTAGAAGATACAGTGGACCATTTTATACAAAAAGAAACGAATATGATAACGATTTAGAAAAACTAAAAAAACAATATAATAGTTCTATAGATGCATTAATATTAGATATTTCATTATTTAATGATATAGCTTTTTTAAACAGATATTTTAATCCATCATATGGATTAGTTGATTTAATAAATAGTACTCAAAAAGAATTATTTAATATAAAACTAAAAATGAAACAAGCTAATAGCAAAGTAGAAGTAACATCTTTATATTCAAAATTTCAATCAGTACAAAAAGAATTATTTAATCATTTATATGATAGATTTTATAAAGACAATAATATTCCAGACAAATTTCAAAAAAGGGATATTAAAGAGACTGATATAGAAAAATTCTTAAATATATTGCTTATCCAAAAAGATGATTATTTAATCTTTTTAAGAAAAGAATTTAATAGTGTTTTAAATGACTTTAAATTAAGAGTAGGTTACAAAGACATAGAAAATAAAGCAACTTCATTAGTACAAGAAGTTTTAAGAAAATTTAGAAACACTAAAATAAAAAACGATGAGTTTGATATTTTACTTAAATTAACCAAAGAAGCCTTAAAAGAAAAAATAGAAAATCTATTTAAAAAATATTTTGAAAATTTAAAAAAATACGAAGAATTATTAAAAGATGCACAAAAAATAGAAGATGAAGAATTAAAAGTAAGTATAGAATCTTTATCAAAACATATACTAGATGATGATTTTGATAAAAGATTAGAAAGAATTAGGCGAGCACTAAACCAAAATATTAATGATCCAGTTAACAGATTTAAAGTACTTGCTGCTTCTATTCTTAAAAAGATAAATAATTTAAGAAATGATTTAGATGAAGAAAAAGACAAGTTTTTCTTAAGTAAATTGTCATTATTAGAAAAATTATTAACTGAAATAACTTATAGTATTATTATTAACAAAAAATCTGCATCTATTTTAACTGAAGATTTTCTAAATTTATTAGAACAATTGGATAAAGAAACAATTGATTCTGATAAAATAATAAACTTAATTAATACTTTAAAAAGTAAGTCAGAAGCACGTACTAATAAATCTATAAATCAAAGAACTTTACGTAGTAATAAAATTAAAGAATATAATTATACAGATGAATTTTATTATAATAACATATATAATATAAAAGAAGACATAATAAAAAATTATGATATTCTTAAGCATAAAAAATAAAAATTTAAACTAATTATATAACACAAATAAAAAACAGTTATTGTAAATTTTAGGATAACTGTTTTTCTATATGAAAAAAGCCCGAATATACGGGATTTTGTGAACATTATTGGTGACCGGTACGGGATTTGAACCCGTGAATGCACGCGTGAAAGGCGTGTGTGT
>CANRHY010000124.1 GCA_947630515.1 uncultured Bacilli bacterium | reverse complement strand
AGAAGCAATAACACCATCCATATCAACATAAATTTTTGTTTTCTTGTTTTTTGATAATTTTTTTATTAATTCATAAAAGTACATATAAAACCTCATCTATTTAAATTATATCATTAAATATGAAATAATTAAACAGAATAATTGATTTTTATACTATCTGTTGTAAATGTCAATAAGTTTTTGGACAAAAAGTTGTCGTACTTCTTCCTTTTGGGCACCAGATAGATGCCAAACTCGGACTTTTATAGTTCGAGTTTTTATATGCTTAAATTTATAATATTTATAGATTGATATTTACCCTATCATTGAATTTTTAGAGACGTAATCTTGAACTATTTTTTGATATTTAGAAAAAATAGTATTAGCATCATTTTCTTGTAATATTTCTTTTGAAAATTCATTAAAAGTATTTCTATCTTGAACGATTCCTATTAAAAAATGTATTTTTTTAGATTCTGAGATATTATTTAATTTGCTAAAAAAGTTTATTAGTGTAGTATTCAAAGAAGGATTATCACTTAGATTAGTTATAAAATTAATAATATCTAATGAACTAATTTCAAATGTTTTAGGTTCAATTTTATATTCTCTACCTGTTTTTTCTTTTAATAATTCTTCAAGTGCAATTTTTGTAGAACGGTTATTTACATCTTTGCTAGCATTTAAATAATTTTTAATAATGTAACCTATTTGTTCTTCTTTTGTTTCAAAATAATAATTTCTTTTTAGCTCCTCATATTTACTTTCTAGTTCTTCAACTGATAAATTTTCATACCATTTCTTTGCTAAACTTGGTGAATATGCCATAAGTATCATACTCCTTTTAATAGTATTTTATCATAATTTTTCTTAGTATAAATAAAATATTTTACTTTTTTATGTAACTATTATGTAAAGTATGTAAAAATATGATAAAATATATGTACTATGATTTGTTAAGAAGAAGGAGTGTGTATGGCACAAATATATAATAAGTTAGTAAGAGATAAAATACCAGAAATTATTAAATCTATTGGTGAAGAACCTATTTTTAGGTTTTTGAATGAACAAGAATATAAAGAAGAGCTTGAAAGAAAATTATATGAAGAATATCAAGAAGTTTTAAATTCAGCCGGAAAAGACAGAATAGAAGAATTAGCAGACATGTTAGAAATTATTAGATATTTAGCTAAACTTGAAAATGTAACATTAGAAGAAGTTATTGCTATTGCACAAGAAAAAAATGCAAAAAGGGGTGCATTTGAAAATAAAATATTTTTAGAAAAAGTATTAAGGAAATAGTTAATTTTGGAAGTGATGATATGGAAATAACAAGAGATAAAGATTATTTAGGCTTTTATGCAATTAAAATGAGAAAAGAAAATAAAATTTTAACTATTTCTTTTGGTGGCAATGGTGATTTGTATTGGAATTTAATGAATGTAGATAATTTTGATATCCAAGAGGAAAACTTTATAATAAGCAAGAATGATGGTCCAATATATGATTTATTCTTAAAGTTATTTTTTAGTTTGTCTAATCATCAAATATTTAAAGTTTATGAAGAAGAAAAAAGAAAAGATAATGAGCTATTAGATTACCCCTATTTCAAAGATCTTTGTAATGGAAGTTATGTAGAGTGGCATAGCGATAATGAACCTTTTGAAATTGGTAATATACTATTTATTAGACTAGATTCTATGGCTAGTAAGATAATAATAAATATAAAAAGGGTTAATCGTAAATATGATTTTCTAACTGTTTGCTTTTCTAATTCAGGTAGTAGATATAGTCCTTTTGATTTAGTATTTTATGAAAATTATAGAAAATTATGTGAAATGGATATAACTCCTACACCTATTGAAAATATTATAAGTTTTGCTAAAAAATTAGAATTAAATAATGGGCAAAAATAATACAATAAAAATATACTTGGACTAAAAATTTCAACAATACAAACTAAATTTCATTTGTGCTAAAAAGGAGATAAATGTATGATAAAAAGATTAATTTTTGATATAGATGGTACAATTATTAGAAATGTTCAATTTAAGGATGCAGTTAGTCAAACATTAAAAGAAACTGGGATATATTCGTATAGAAATTTAGAAATATTTTTAAATTCTATTAAAGATTATGAAAAGTATTATGATAATTATAATATAAAATCATATTTAGATTTTTTTGGTAATAAATTGGGTGTTGAATTAGAAAGTAATTTTATTAAAATATTTTTTAAGCATTTGAAAAAAGCAATTCCTAATAATTCTAATGAAGTTAAAGAGGTTTTACAATATTTAAGTTTAAAATATGAGTTAGTTTTACTTTCTAATTATTTTGAAAAATCTCAAAGAAATAGATTAGAAAAAATGGGGATAAATAAATATTTTAAAGAATATTATGGTGAAGATAAAATTAAACCATATAATGAATCTTACTTGTCTGCTAAAGGTGTATATAAACCAAGTGAGTGCATAATAATTGGGGATGATTTAGAATTAGATATTAAGAAACCTTTAAAACTTGGTTTTAAAACTATTTTATTAACTGATAGAGAAGATATATTATTAGATACTATAAAAATTAAAGATATTAAGGAATTAAAGAAAATATTATAGTTGTTTATATGAAAAGACTAGATACTAATATTAGGGGAATTTTTTCAAGAATTTTGTATATAATAATTATATAATTTGATAATAATACTTGACGTACGTAAAAAAGTACGTTATAATGTAAATGAGGTGAGATTTTTATGAGCACAATTAATATAACAAATGCCAGAGCTAATTTATACCAATTAGTGTCAGATGTAAATGTCGGATTTAATCCGATTAC
>CANRHY010000123.1 GCA_947630515.1 uncultured Bacilli bacterium | reverse complement strand
AAGTGAAGCAAATTTAAGAAAGACAGTAGAGTATAGACTTGGGGAAGTAGGATATACTGAAAATGAGGTAAAATCTATTAAAGAAGTTTTTGATGAAAAACAGATAGAAGAACTTATAAGTAAGCCTTATAAGAAAGATTTAACAAAATTTATTAAAGAAAAGTATTTTATTTATGATAATTTAGAAAGATATTTAAGTTATTATGCTGATAATAGTGATATAGATATAAAAACTATTATTGGAATTATTAATGTTGGATCTGATCAAAAATGGTATACTAATGTAACTGACAGTGATACAAGTAAAAATGAATTAATTTTAGTAAATAGATATAATAAGTTAAGTGAGGGGTACGTTCCAGAAGATTTGATGGAACTTCCTGGTAGTTATTCGTATGAAGGTAATTATGTAAGAGAAATTATGTATGATGATTTAGCAAGTATGTTAAATGCAGCTAAAGGGGCAGGATATACTTTAGTTGTATCTTTAGGATATAGAAGTTATGAGGAACAAATGGGAGCTTATGAAGAAATGGCAGACTCATATGGGACAGAAGATGCAGATACTATAGCTGCTAGAGCAGGACACTCTGAATATCAAACTGGACTTAGTACTTTAATTGTGCCTATTTATCAAAATGAAGATGATATAGATATTAAGACAAGTGCTGAGTATGCTTGGCTTTCAAAGAATGCATATAAGTATGGATTTATTCTTAGGTATCCAGAAGGTAAAGTTAAGATAACAGGTTTTAATACAGATAATTGGAGATATAGATATGTTGGTAAAAAGGCAGCTAAGGTTATATATGAAGATGGTATTACCTTTGATGAGTATTATGCATATTATATAAAGTAGTGGGGGATTTTAATGAATAAACGTGTAGTTGTTTTAGGTGGAGGAACTGGATTATCAGTACTATTAAGTGGACTTAAAAAGTTTCCTTTAGATATTACAGCAATTGTTTCTGTTTCTGATAATGGAGGTAGTACTGGAAGACTTAGAGAGGAATTTAATACTCCTGCAGTGGGAGATATTAGGAGAGTGTTAATTTCTTTATCTGAAACTGAACCTTTAGTTGAAAAGTTATTTAATTATAGGTTTAAAGCTTTAAATGATTTAAATGGACATACAGTAGGAAACTTAATTTTAACTGCGCTTAAAGAGATAAGTGGTAATTTAAGTGATGGAATTGAAGCTTTATCTAAAGTGTTTAATTTAAAGGGGAAAGTTGTACCTCTTACTGAAGACAACGTTGTTTTAATGGGTGAAATGGAAGATGGGAGCATTGTAGAAGGAGAATGCAATATTACTTTATCTTCTAAGAAAATAAAAAGAGTATTTTATAAAGATACTCCTAAAGTTACACCAATGGCTATTAAAGCACTAAAAGAAGCAGACGCGATTATACTTAGTATGGGTAGTATTTATACAAGTATTATTCCAAATTTAATTAATAGTGAAGTAATAGATGCGATTGATGGAAGTAATGCAAATATAATTTATGTATGTAATATGATGACCCAGCCAGGAGAAACAGACGATTTTAAGGTAAGTGACCATATAAAACTTCTTAATTCTTATTTAGGAAAAAGAAAAGTATCTACAGTTTTAGTTAATAATAGAGAAATTGATGAAAGTTTACTTATTAAGTATCAAAATGAAGAAGAAAAAGATTTAGTAGTAGTAGATTATGAAAATTTAAAAGATATTAGGGTAGTAGAAGACGATTATTTTATAATAGATAATTATATGATAAGACATGATGCTTTAAAATTAGCGCTTTCAATTTTTATAGAACTTTTAAGATAGGACTTTATTAGTTCTATTTTTTTTGCTATAATACTTTTCAAAAGAAATGAGGAAATGTATGACAAGAAAAGAGATTAATGATATTATTTTATCTAAAAAGTTAAGTGAATTTTATATTGCAACTTTAGAGAGTGTGTTTACGAAGAGTGACTATAATGCCTATGGAAAGAGAAGAGTAGTTTATGGGGAAGATAATAAAAATAGTGTTGCAACTAAAGATATGATAGATGCACTTTTTAATTCAAGTGAAGAAGAATGTTATGCACTTTTAGAAAGTATTTTAGGTGAAAATGGTTTAACTAGAAGAGTAACTGTTATTACTTTAATAGATGGAAATATTTATGATATTGTAAATTCGAGATTTGTTTCTGATAATCAAAAAATAATTCACTATGGTAATATATTAAAGTATTTTAGTGAAAATGAGATTAGTGTAGGCTTGATTTCTCCTTATGAAGTACCTGGTTATGAAGAAGAAACTGCATGTATAGAATTAGATGATGAAGTGATGTTTATATATGAAGATTATGTAAATAAACATTTTAGTCAAAAGGAAAGCGAAGATAAAAAGGAAGAATTTATGAGGGAAGTAAAAAATAAATCTTTAACAAAATAAAAACCGAGTTGTCGGTTTTTTAGTTATTAATGTGTGCCGTGCATGGTGCATATCTAGTTGGTGAAAGTCCAATACACGCGTAGGTATCAACGAAGTGTTAGAG
>CANRHY010000122.1 GCA_947630515.1 uncultured Bacilli bacterium | reverse complement strand
ATTTATAATAATTGGAATAATAACTATAGTAATGTTATGTATAGGTATAACTTTAGCTTACTTTATACCTAATATAACTGGAGAAGAAAAAGAATTTTCTTATGTAGTAGGAGATAATGATTTACATGTAGTGTTTACTGAAACTACAGAATTAGTAGATGAAAATACTAAAATGGTACCTGGTTGGAGTATTACAAAAACATTTACTGTAGAAAATCAATCGGAAGAAGTATATTACTATAATATAGTAATAGAAGACTTAATTAATGAAATAGAATCTAATACACTTGAATATAAGATTGAAAGTGAAGATGGATATAGTATGAATGATTTTAAATTAGTCCCATCTTCACTTACAGAAGAAACCAAAGAATTAGTTTCTCATATAGAAATAGCAGGTTTAGCTACTCATAGTTATACAGTAACATTTAGGTATGTGGATTCTGATGATATAGACCAATCAGTAGATTTAACTAAGAGATTTGGTGGTAATTTATATATAACTCCTAGCACGCAAACATTGGCACAGCAGTTACATGAAAAAATGAAAGAACAATATCCAAATACAGTAGATACAGAAAGAACACATTTTAATAATGTAGTAGGAGAGAATGATAATAGTGCTGGCTCTAGTTACGATGTAAGTGGAGCGTATTCAATAAGTGGTAAATGGGCTGAAGAAGGAAATAAAGTATACTATTATTCAGGCAATGTACAAAATAACTGGGTAAGTTTTGCAGGATTTTACTGGAGAATAATACGTACAAACGAAGATGGAAGTATAAGATTATTATATGGAGGTCCAGAGACTGACAAAGGAAATAGTACAAATCAATATATAGGAAGTACAAGACAATATAATGATAAAAATGATGATACAATGTATGTAGGCTTTAAATATGGTACATCAGGTACATTAAGTAGCAATAGAACAAATGATACTAATTCCTCAATACTAGGTTTAGATGAAGATACAAACATTACAGGAAGTAGTATAACCTTAAATGGTTGGTATAATCAAAATTTAAAGAAGAGTGATGAGAAAACAGATTATCAATGGGATAAGTATATAAGTAGAACAGCAATATATTGTAATGATAGGGCACATTTAGGAACATACCAAGTAAAAAGTATAATGCACTATGCTGCGGTGCAAAGATTAACGACAAAGGCAAGTTCTACTGGTGGAGTTAAAAGTGATACGGATTTTCGCCCATCATATAAATGTGGAGTAGATTATCAAGGAAATGTAATATCAACAACAGCAAGCGATGCAGATAAATTTAGTGGTGTAGGAAACTCTCTGGATAATAAAACACAATTAGCAAATCCAATAGGCTTAATTACCGCAGATGAAATCGTGTTTGCAGGAGGAAAATCAGCAACGAAAAGTTCAAAAGCATTTTATTACTTAACTGCAGACGGAAAGAATAGTGCAGTCGGTGGTAATTCGTGGTGGACAATGAGTCCATTTGACTACGGCGGCAGTTATGTGATTGTGTTCAGTGTGCGTGGTTCGGACTATCCTGGCTACTTGGACTATAACGCTGTCAGTACTCCTAATAGTGCCGTTCGCCCAGTTATTTCTCTAAAATCATGCTTAAAATTAAGTGATGCAGATGGAACAGCAGATGACCCATATTTAGTAGAAAGTATTACAGATACTTGTGCAGAAGCAGATAATTAGTAAAGTAGGTGAAAGTTATGGAAAATAAAAGTAATAAAAAATATAAAATAATTGGAATAATAACTATATTAATATTAGGTATAGGTATAACTTTAGCTTACTTTATACCTAATATAATAGGTGAAAAAAAGAAATTCTTATATACAGTTGGAGAAGATGAAGAATTAGTTATAGAATTTACTGATAATATGGAATTAAATAATGAAAATATGTCTGTAGGTTATGAAGCAGAAAAAACATTTAGTGTAGAAAATAAAACTAATCATGAATATTTCTATAATATAATTATAGAAGATTTAATAAATGAAATATCTAGTGAGACATTAGAATATAAAATAGAATGTGCTAATGGATATAATATGGATAATTATGAAAAGATTCCTCTTTCAGATAATAAGCAAAATGTTATATTAGAAGATGGTATTAGCGTGCCCGCTAATACTAAGCAAGAATATACATTTAAGATAAGATATGTTGATTCTGATGAAGTAGACCAAAGTGATGATTTAGGCAAAAAGTTTAATGGTAAATTATATATAACAGCAGGTAAAAAATTAACTTTAGCAGAAAAGTTAGTTAAAAATTTAAAGAGTAGTTATAAAGGTGAAAGAGAAAGTTTTAGTGATATACTACCAAGTAATGGAAATGACTCTAACTATAAAATAGAAGAAGATAAAGAAAGTGGATTATATAGTATAGGTGGAGATGAAGAAACAGGAAAGTTTACAGAAGATATAGATGGTGATGGTATAGGAGAGAAAGTATATTATTTTGCAGGTAATGTAACAAATAACTGGGTATCATTTGCAGGATACTACTGGAGAATAATACGTACAAATGAAGACGGAAGTATAAGGTTATTA
>CANRHY010000121.1 GCA_947630515.1 uncultured Bacilli bacterium | reverse complement strand
AGACAGTAGCGCCGCTTAAGAAAAATCTTAAAAAATCTCTTGCGTCTTTTTTAGTGAAAGGAAGGGTGCTTAATTTGTTAACTATTTTTTCCCACTCTTCTTTAGAATAGATAAATAAACATTTATCAAGTCCTCTAGTGATGATAAACTCACTACCTAATTCACTTCTTAATTTAGAAGGAATTATTAGTCTACCTTTTTCATCGATACTGTGGTGATATTCTCCAATTAACATTTTAATCCCCCACTTTCTTCCACCATTTTCCACTATCTACCACCATTTTACTCTAATAATGGTTTTTTGTAAAGAGTATTTTTGTATTTTTTTAAATTCTTATGTAAAAAAAATCTATGATTTCTCATAGACTTATGAATTATACTTTCCACTAATTATATTATAACCAGTTTTGTATATTTCTATTAGTTCTTCAGTAGTTGTTTCTTCATTTAAGTAATGGCTTAGCATAATAGTACCATTTTTTATAAATAATACCATTGGTGCATATATTTTTCTTTTATCTGTTTCTACTACACTTCCATCTTCTTTTTTTATATGATAGTTTTCTGTAAATGAACCTAAGGTATTTAGTAGTGTTTCATAAAAAGCACTACCCTTTTGTTTTGTATATACCTCTCCACTTTCATTAACGTCTAGTATTTCCTCATCATTTTTTATGTTATATACATATATTTTTTCTTTTGTATTTATGCTATTTAAGAGAGGTACAACTGAGTTAATATCAGTTTTATCATTAATCAGTGTTACTACAGAAGTACTGTTTGTTATTAAGTTAATTAATTCTTTTTCTTTTACATTTGTAAATATTGTATCTGCGACTACAGTTTTGTTTTCTTTTAATACATTAAAGTATATTAGGCAAAATAAAAGGAAGCTTATTATACACAGGCTTCCTTTTACTATTTTTTTCTTTTTCATTTATGCGTTTTCGATTTGACTTCTTACTTCTTCAGCAAAGTTATCTGTTCTTTTTTCCATACCTTCTCCAACTTCGAAACGTGTCATACTTATTATGTCACTATGATTATGGTTAAGGTATTCTTTTACTGTTAAGTCGCTATCTTTAACGAATTGTTGCTCAGTTAAGCAAATTTCTGCATAAAATTTTTCAAGTCTTCCTGCTATTATTTTATCTACAAATTCTGGTTTCTTTCCTTCTGTAAGAGCAAGTTCTGTTTGTACTTCTTTTTCGTGCTCTACTTCAGTTTCTGGTACGTCTTCTCTTCTTACGTATGATGGGCGCATTGCAGCAGCATGCATTGCTACGTCTTTTGCTACAGCTTCGTCACTTCCCTTTATTACTACAAGTGAAGCAATTTTTCCTCCCATGTGTAAGTAAGAACCAAATACTTCATCATCAGACTTTGTTACTACAGCTATTCTTCTTAGAGATAATTTTTCTCCAATTGTTGCTGTTTCGTTTACAATTAAATCATTAATTGTTCCACTTTCAGTACTTAAATCTAATGCTTCTTCTAAAGTAGTTACATCACTATTTAAAATAGTGTTACCGATTGTATCTACCATATCTGTAAATTCTTTGTTTTTAGCAACGAAGTCAGTTTCAGAGTTTACTTCTACTACTACTGCTTTGTTACCATTTATATAGATATTAGCAAGTCCTTCAGCCGCAATTCTATTTGCTTTTTTTGCAGCTTTACTAATTCCTTTTTCTCTTAGATAATCTATCGCTTTATCAACATCTCCGTTAGTTTCAGTTAATGCTTTTTTACAGTCAAGCATTCCTGCTCCAGTTAAATCACGTAGATTTTTTACGTCAGTCGCTTTTATTTCCATAATAATCCTCCTTATTTTAAGGCTTCAAGTAACTCATCTTTTTTCATATTTGAGTAACCTTTTATTCCTTTTTCTTTAGCTAAAGTTTTTAAGTCTGCTAGTTTCATATCTTCTAAATTTTCAGTGTCTTCTGGTTCAGTACTAGGTGTTTCTTCTTTAGATTCTACTTCTTTTTCTATTACTTTTATTTCTTCTTTAGTTATTTTATCTTTTTGAGGTTTTATAGTTTCGTCTTCAGTTATGTAATCTTCTAATGGAAGTCCATTTGCTTCACATACAGCATTTGCTAGTACTCCAAGTACTACTTTTACTGCACGAACTGCATCGTCATTTCCTGGGATTACATAATCGACATCGTCTGGGTCACTATTTGTATCAACAATACCAAATACAGGTATTCCAAGTCTCTTAGCTTCATGAATAGCATTAGCTTCAATTCTTGGGTCTACTACTATTAGGGCTTGTGGTAATTTTTCCATATTTCTTATACCACATAGAATTTTGTTAAGTTTGTCATATTCTTTTGTTAATTTTGCTACTTCTTTTTTAGGAAGTATTTCAAACTTACCATCTTCTTTCATTTTTTCAATTTCAGAAAGTCTATTAATTCTTTCTCTTATTGTTTTGAAGTTTGTAAGTGTTCCTCCAAGCCAACGTTCAGTAACGTAAAATCCATTACTTCTTGTTGCCTCTTCAATACTTGCCTCTTGAGCTTGTTTCTTTGTTCCTACGAATAATGCTTTACCACCATTTTCACAG
>CANRHY010000120.1 GCA_947630515.1 uncultured Bacilli bacterium | reverse complement strand
CAGGAGGACAATATGGTACATCGCTATCTTCACCATATGCATATTATTATAACAATGCCGATGGCACAAAATCCGCAACCGGTTCAATTTACTGGTGGACAATGAGTCCGTATGGCTTCAACGGCGACTACGCAGGCGTGTTCCGCGTGCTCGGCTCTCTCAACCCTGGATACTTGAGTTACGACATCGTCGGCAACGGTGCTTACGCCGTGCGTCCAGTCCTATCCCTAAAGTCGTGCGCTACATTAAGTGGTAATGGTACTACAAATGATCCATATACATTTGAAATAGATGATACATGTGCTAGTAAAGATAACTAAAAATACCCATAAAATCTCATAAAAGTATTGACTTTGTATCATTTTTTGGTACAATATACTTGGTGATGAGGAATGGGCAGACCAAAAAAAGAAAATAAAGTTAAAACAGAAGAAGAATTAAAGCATGAAGAAAAGTTAAAAGAACTTGAAAAGAACTTAATTAGACAAATAGTCGAAGCAAGAAAGAGTCAAAAACTTTCACAAAGAATAATGGGTGAAAGAGCTGGTATTATTAGAGAGACTGTTGCTAAAATTGAAAATAATTTAAATAGTCCTCAAATTAATACATTAATAAAACTCTTAGAGCCTATTGGATACACAATAAGTGTAGTACCTTTAGAAGAAGAGAAAGAAACTGTTGTTTAGTCTTTCTCTTTTTTCTTTAATTTGGTATAATGAAAAGAGAAAGTGAGGTACAGTTGTGGCAAAAGAGAAAAAAGAATTAACAGAAGAAGAAATAAAAGAAAGAGAAGCAAATAGAAAAGAAGCAATAATATTAATAACTCTTATAATTATAGTATTTGTAACTATTATACTAATTGCTAAAGTTTTTAATTAATGAAAGTAGTAATAGATAATAATACATATGAAGTTATAGTAGTAAAAAAATATATTAAGAATATTTATATAAGAGTAAAAGAAGATTTAAAGATATATGTTACATGTAATATATTAACTACTAATAATTATATAGAAGAGTTACTTAATAAAAATATTTCTTCTATTAAGAAAATGATAGAAAGAGTTAAAAGAAAAATAGAAAGAGATAGTAAATTTATATATTTAGGTGTTCCTTATAGAGTTATATTATGTAATGTATTTAAAAAACCTACTATAGTAGAAGATATTATATATGTACATTCTTTAACTCAATTAGATAAGTTTTTAAGTAATGAAGCAAAGAGGGTATTACCTTTAAGGGTACAAGAGTGGTATGAAAAAATGAAAGATTATGTGTCATATCCTAAAGTAGTAATAAGAAAAATGGTAAGAAAATGGGGATACTGTAATAAATCTCAAAAGCTTATTACTTTAAATAGTGAACTTATAAAACATAATATAGAAGAGATAGATTATGTAGTTGTTCATGAATTATGTCATTTTATATATTTTGACCATAGTAAGAATTTTTGGAAGTGTGTAGAAAAGTTTATACCAAATTATAAAAAATTAAGAAAGGCATTAAATGATGAAGAGTAGTGTAAATAATAGTTTAGTAAAATATTATAAGAAATTAAGAGATAAAAAATATATATTAGAAGAAAAAAAATTTATAGTAGAAGGTTCTCATTTAGTAGAAGAAGCTTATAAAAGTGGGGTTTTACTTAGTGTAATAAGTACTACTCTAGTAAGTGATTATGGTGTACCATGTGAGGTACTAAGTGAAGTAGCATTAAAAAGCATAAGTTTACTAAAAAGTACACCTAATATAATGGGAGTAGTAAAGTATGAAGAGAAAAGTGAAATAATAGGAAATAAAATAGTACTTTTAGATAATGTACAAGACCCAGGTAATGTGGGCACTATTATAAGGTGTGCTTTAGCTTTTAATGTAACAACTGTTATACTTAGTCCTGATTCAGTAAATTTATATAACGATAAAATGATAAGAAGTACAGAGGGTACTATATTTAATATGAATGTAATTAAAATGGATTTAAAAGAAGCAATAAAGAAAATAAAAGAAAAAGGAATAAAAGTATATTATGCTGATATGGAGGGTAGTATTAATTTAGATAATACAAAAATAGATGATTATGCATTAGTTTTAGGTAGTGAAGGACAAGGAATAAGTAAGAGTGTTGCGTCCCTTTGTGATAATGGCATAAAAGTACCAATGAACTCTTTATGTGAAAGTTTGAATGTTTCAGTATGTGGTGGTATAATAATGTATAAATTTAGGTGATTTTATGGAATATGTTTATGTTGGAAAAATAGTAAATACTCATGCATTAAAGGGAGAAGTAAGAATAATTAGTAATTTTGAGTTAAAAAAATATATTTTTGTGCCTAACTTTAAATTATATATAGAACCTTACTATGAAGAATTAGTAATATCTTCTTATAGACCTCATAAAAACTTTGATATGGTTAAATTTATAGGCATAGATAGTATTAATGAAGTTTTAAAATATAAGGGTAAAAAAGTATATATAAATAGAAGTGACTTAAATTTAAATAGTGAAGAATACTTACTTTCTGATTTAATTGGAATGGACGTATATTATGAAGAAAAACATTTAGGAAAAATAACAGATATATCTAATAATAATGGCTATATATTATTA
>CANRHY010000119.1 GCA_947630515.1 uncultured Bacilli bacterium | reverse complement strand
AAAAGAGACTAATTCAAAAATTAATCACTTAATTATTGAACAGCCCCTTTTTTTATGTTAATTTTATGCCCGTGTCTATTACTTCTTTTATAAAAGGTGTTCTTATGTTTTTATAGTCTTCAGTTTTAATAATGTGAGGTTCTATTCTTAAATCTATATTCCATCTTAATTTTTTCAATTTTAATTGCTCATCAAATATATCATTATTGAAATCGCTAGTAATTACTGCAATATCAATATCGCTATCTTCGTGTTCTGTTCCTTTAGCATATGAACCAAATAAGTAAATAGCTTCTACTTTATAATATTTATTTACTTCTTTAATATATCTATTAACTATATTTAGTATTTCTTCATTTATAATTTTATTTTTCTTCATAAGATTCACCTCATAATTTGGTTTTATTAAAAAAATCCTATTTCTAGGATTCTTCTATTATCTGTTATAGTATTCAACTATTAGTGATTCGTTAATCTCAGCATTTAATTCTTCTCTTTCTGGATATCTTACATAAGTACCAGTTTTTTTGTTAGGATCAAATGTTACAAATGCAACTTTTCCAGTATTAGCTTCTAAACTCTCAACGATTGCTGGGTGGTTCATAGAACTTTCACGAACACTTATAGTATCGCCTGGTTTAACTTGATATGATGGAATATCTACACGTTTTCCGTTAACTAGGATATGTCCATGATTTACAAGTTGTCTACTTGCTCTTCTTGTTTTAGCAAGTCCCATACGATATACTAAGTTATCAAGTCTGCTTTCTAGCATTATTAGTAAGTTAACACCATGCATACCTTTTCTTTTACCAGCAGCTTCAAATGTTTTCTTGAATTGCTTTTCAGTTAATCCATACATAGTTCTTACTTTTTGTTTTTCTTGAAGTTGGATACCATATTCACTTAATTTTTTTCTACTTGTTCCATGTTGTCCAGGAGCAGTAGTTCTTTTTCTTAAGTCTTTTCCATTTTCTAATGTACTAAATCCAAGTCTTCTAGATTTTCTAAAAGCAGGTCCTGTATATCTTGCCATATAAACGCCTCCTTATATTAAATATTTGGAAGTATGTTTATCTTTATCCTCGTTAGTAGGGTGTTTATTTAGAGATTTTCACTAATGGCTAGCTACTTATCAATTATAATATAATAATAAACACATTATTAACTTAATAAAGTTGCCATTTCTTCCATGTAGTAAATTATACGATAAATACCTTAAAATATCAAGTTTTTTTAAATAAAAACTCTTAAAAGTAGTTATTTTAAGAGTTTAGTGTTTTCTTTTTTGTTTTCATTTTTTATTTCTAAATATTTTTTTAATGTTTCTAGATTGCTAGTTTTTACAATAGAATCGATAAAACCATATGCAGCTGCGACATTTCCTAAAATTAGTAAAGCCAAAGATATAGCTGATCTTACATCTTCTTGAGCCATTTTAGCTAATTCATTAAGTATTAAAGTGTCTGTAGTTCCTAATGCAAATTCAAGTAAACCAAAAAGTAAAGCTGCAGTTTTTTCATTTTTTATATCTTTTTCTAATTCTGCTATTTGCTCTAGTTTTTTACTTTCTTTACTCATATCTTCCATTTTGTTTTCTCCTTTATGAGTTGCTATTGTATCATAAATGATATTTAGAGTCAAATTATGATTGTAAGATTATTAAATTTGTGGTATATTTTTGAGTGTGGACGGTGAAATTATGATATCTATAGATAAATTAAAAAAATATGCTAATGATTTAGAGTTTACTATGAAGGAAGAAGAGTATGTAACATTACAAGAAGAGTTTGATATTTTACTTAAACAAGTTGATTTAATAGGTAAGATAGAAAATATAGATAAGTATGAACCAATGGACTTTCCTTTTCCTTTAGATAGTGCTTATCTTAGGGAAGATGAGGTTTCTATGAGTTTACCTGTAAGTGAAGCGTTTAAAAACTCAAAAGATGTGGAATATGATAGTGTTAAAGTACCTAAGGTGGTGGAATAATGAATAAAACTATAGAAGAAATTAGAAATGATTTAGATAGTAATAAATATACTAAGGATGAATTATTTCAAAGTATTATAGATTGTAATAAAAAATACTCTGATATTAATGCTTTTGTAACTGTGTTAGATAAATGTGAAAGTAATGATAATAAGACTATTTTAAATGGTGTTCCTTATGCACTTAAGGATAATTATTCTACAAAGGGAATACTTACTACTGGGTCTAGTAATATTTTAAAAGATTACATACCTGTTTTTGATTCAACAGTTTATAAAAAGTTAAAGGCAAGTGGGGCAGTTTTAGTAGGTAAGACTGTGCTTGATGAGCTTGCAATGGGAGGAAGTGGTCTTACAGGACATACTGGAATTGTTAGAAATCCATGGGATACAAGTAGGATTGCAGGAGGTTCTTCTGCTGGTAGTGCGGCTTCTGTTGCTTTAGGACTTGTGCCATTTAGTATTGGAAGTGATACAGGAGACTCAGTTAGAAAGCCTGCTTCTTTATGTGGGGTTGTTGGATTTAAGCCTACTTACGGAAGAATTTCTAGGTTTGGACTTTTTCCTTTTGCTTCTAGTTTAGACCATGTTGGTATATTTGCTAGATGCGTTAAAGATGTAAGTTATGTTAC
>CANRHY010000118.1 GCA_947630515.1 uncultured Bacilli bacterium | reverse complement strand
TACATGACTTAGCTGCATCTTCTAAAGTAATAGAAACACGCACTCCAAAAGATGGTGTAAAAGATGATATATTAGAAGCAAAATTTAAAGAAAAAGAAAAAGAAAGCCTAAGTATCTAATTATAGATACTTTCTTTTCTTAGGAGTAAAAAATGAAAAAATACATAAAATGGGCTCTATTAATATTAACACTAACTATCCTTATTTTACTTACATATTCACTATACTTACTAAACATAATACCACATAAAAAATACACAAACGAAGACTTCAAAATAAAAACATATATAAGTAAAACTGATATGGATAATGATGGAATAGATGATCAAACTGACATATTAGAAAGTGCAAGAGCCTACATAAAAACAAAACCAAAATACAAAAGTAAATACTATGCTTCAGGTTACCCAGATGATAACTTTGGTGTATGCACAGATGTAGTTGCAAATGCATTACTAAATTCTGGATACGATATAATGGAACTTTTAAACGAAGATGTGTTAAATAGTAGTGAAGACTATGACATAACTATAGTAGATAAAAACATTGACTTTAGAAGAGTATCAAACTTAAACACATACTTTAAAAAACATGCGATAACCCTAACCACTGACATAAAAGATATAGATGAGTGGCAAGGCGGAGACATAATAGTTTTCACTCGCCATATTGGAATAATTTCAGATAAAAGAAACAAAAAAGGAATCCCTTTCATAATCCATCACGCAAACCCTTATCAAATACATTATGAAGAAGACATACTAGAAAAAAGAAATGACATAATCGCTCACTACAGAATAAGTTAATGTAAAGTTAAATAGTAAAATATAATAAAATACACAAAATTGTGATAAAATAATAAACAGGAGGTAACAATGAAAAGTGTAATATTAAAAGATTCAAAATTACTAGAAGTTGGAGAAATAGAAGAGCCAACCAAAAAAGAAAAAAGGGTACTAATTGAAGTAAAAAAAGCAGGTATATGTGGTTCAGACATACATAACTGGGTAACAGGTGAACCTAAAGGCTTAGTAATGGGTCATGAATTTTGTGGAGTAGTATTAGATTCTGGAGATAGAGCTGACTTAAATATTGGTGATAGAGTAACAGCCTTACCAATTTCTCCATGTGGAGAGTGTGCTCCATGTGAATCAGGTAACCCTCAATATTGTCCTCATACATGGGAACATGCTTTAGGACTTGCTCTAGATAACCAAGGTGCTTATTCTAAAAAAATAAGTGTTGAATCAAGTCTAGTATTAAAAGTACCAGATAACGTTACAGATGATGAAGCTGCTATGGTAGAACCAACTGCAGTAGGACTTCACGCAGTACACTTAGCAAACATTAAAGTAGGAGCTAAAGTCTTAGTAATAGGTGGTGGTATCATAGGATTAGTTAGTGCTCTATTTGCAAAAAAAGAAGGAGCTAGTTTAGTAGTACTTTCTGAAACTAATGAACAAAGAGCTAACCAAGGACTAAACTTAGGTGTAGTAGATAAATACATAAATGCACTTAATCCAAACTTCCTAGAAGAAGCTTATGCCCTAAGTAATGGTGGATTCGATGTAGTATTAGAGTGTTGTGGTAATGCTCCTGCTGTATCTAGTGCTATAATGGCATGTCGCCCAGGTGGAAAAGTAATACTTGTAGGTGTAGCAACAAATGCAATAGAAATACCTACAACTATGGCAGTACTTAAAGAAATAGAACTTCAAGGTGCAATTGCATATACAAAAGAAGAATTTAAAACATGTATAGACTTAATATCCGAAAAACAAATAGATGTTAACAAATTCGTAAGTAAAATAGTAAGCCTAGAAGAAGTACAAAACGCATTTGTAGAATTAACAAGCGGAACAAGTGACAAAATAAAAATACTAATAGACCCAAATTTATAATTTGAATATTTAAAAAATTCCTTGTTAATTAACAAAAAAACAAGCTAATAAAAATTAACTTGTTTATTTTTTTAACATTTTTAGACAAGTATGGTTATAAAGCAACAAAATCTGAAAGTAGATTTTTACTTGCTAAAGATATACGAAAAATGTTAAAAGAAATTAAAAAATAAAAGATTATAACAATTGAAAAAGCCGACCATTAAGGTTAAATTTTTCAAACGGGACTTTGTCCCAACAGCATACCTGCTCTCGCATTGGTACCTGCCATGGTATAAGATTAACTCATATCACTGGTATTAATTATATCACCAATTTGTTCATATGTAAATTAAAAGTTTTACTCAATTTCTTGCTCTAAATTATCAAACTCTTCACTATCAAAAAATTCCTTAATAGTAATATCTAAACCATCACATATTTTCTTTATAGTAGACAAAGTAATAGTATTATTCTCTCTATTCAAAATACTATTAAAAGTAGATTGTGTAACACCACATAAAATAGATAGTTTATTTATAGTTTCATAAATTTTTACACCTCTTATAAATAGAATATACTATAAAATGAAAAAGAATTAACGCTACAGCGTTGACTTTAAAATTATATTTGATATAATTAACTCAGTAGCGTTAATAAAGAGGTGTGTATATGAATAAGAAATATATAATAATAAGTATAGTAAGTGTGTTAGTAATATTAATAGGAGTAACTATAGCATACTATAGTGCAGTAATAAC
>CANRHY010000117.1 GCA_947630515.1 uncultured Bacilli bacterium | reverse complement strand
AGAAACATATGCACTTGAGTTTGATTATGCTACTGGAATTAAAAGACTAAAAAGTGTTGAATTAAAGTTACTTGATTATGACGTATATGATAAAGTAGTAGGTGCTTCAAATTATTTAAGGAAAGTAATGGAACAAGAAAAAGATAGTCCTAGGGTAGAAGCATATGCAAGTGATATAAATGCATCATTAAAAGCACTTAGAGAAAGTCCACATCATTTATATGAAAAAGAAGAAGAGATAGTAAAATCAGTTTATGAAGTAGCATATCTAGTAATTAAGTTAGAATTATTATATCAAGAAGAAAGTACAGTATTAAATGAAATTATTAGTGATGAAGTAAATATAAATTACTTACATAATTTAATACTAAAAGACATAGAAAATCTTAGTAAAAGAAAAGATATAGATAAAGAAAAATTAAATAAAATAAACTTAAAAGTAAAAGAATTAAGAATGAATGGGCTTACTTCTTCTTATGTAGATAAGGATTTAATTAAAGATATAGTAATGTGTGATAATTTTGAATTACTATGTAAAAATTTATTAAATAAATTTAATAGTATAAATGATGTATTACATAAAACTATGAGTGATGCTAACCCACTATGGTCTAAAACTTTTAAACAAGTAAAAATCCCATTTTTAACACTTGATAATAATCATCCAAGAACAGTTGATTATCTCCATCATTATTCTAACTATGAAAAAGCATTAAAAGGTATAAAAAAGAAATTAAAAAAAGATAAAGAAATATATAAAGGTTGTTTTATTGGATTTCTTACAGCTACTATAATATTTTTAAACACTATTTCTTTATATCCATTTTTAATATATAAGTACTGTACATCTCCTGTATATTTAACTAACACTTATGTAATGGACACTATAAACGGAAAAGCGTCAGTAAAAACAACATATGAAGAAAATCACAAAATCAAAAATAAAAAAATATTAGATGTTTATCGTCGCTCTTATGATGTTTTAGAACATGTTAGATATGATTTATCTAGTTATAATGAAATAAATTATTTAGAACAAATACTAAATGTAGATACTTCTTATCTTAAAGCAAAAGAAGAAATAATTGATGATGGTGGGTATAATAATATGCCTGATATATGGAAAGTAGCAACTATTATAAATCAAGAAGATGAAGTATATGATTATATAAGAAATGTAGATGATACTTTTGGTGCCGCTTCAGTAGATGCTTCATGTGGGATTATTGCACTAACACTAAGTATACTTTTGAAAAAATTACATAAACTTTCTAAAAAAATGGTAGATTATGACGAAAAAAGTGCTAATGAATTTTTGAATAAAGTAAATATGGAAATGGACGAACTTAGAGGAAAATATATGGAAGTGAATATGCTTAAAGAAAAGTTAGATAATTTAAAAGCAAAATTAGTAGAATACAATATAGATGGATATGATGATAGTTATGAAAGCGAAGTAGCTACATTTAATGAGCATATAGAAAGTACTTTAAAATTAACAAAATAGGAGGGCATTATGGCTGATGAAGGAATTAATTATAACGCTTTAGTTACCAGCATCAACGCGGCTATTAAGAGAATAGAAAGTTTAGGAATTGACCTTAGTAGAGAAAGAAAAGAATTTGAAGAAAAGAAAGAGTATGTAAAAAATGCTTTATTAGATAGAAAAGCTAGCTATGGAAGCGAAGCTTATGCTAGTTTAGCAATAGATTATGATGCTGGTATAAAGGGATTAAAAGAATTAAAATTAAGATTAGAAGAATATGATGTATATGTTAAAGTAAATGCAAGTGCAGAATATTTAAATATGGTATTAAAGAAAAGTACTAGAAATATAGAAGATTTAGTAAAAGAAGCTAGTACAAATATAGATAAAATAAGAGAAAGCAGAAGCGATTTATATGAAGATGAAGAAACAATTGTATCTAAAGTATATGAAGTAAGTTACGATATAATTAAACTTGAACTTATGACAAATGGAGAAAGTGCTCTTCTTAATAAAATTTTATCAGATGAAGTAGATACAATTCATTTAAGTAAATATGTTTTAGAAGATGTAAATAATGTTTTAAAAAATTATAATGTAAATAAGGAAATAAGAGATCTAATTAAATTAAAAAAATTGGAATTAGAAAAAAATGGAGCATTTTCTAGCTTGGTTAGTAAAGACTTAATTTATATTATTAGTGCTTCTAATACGGAAAATTTTATAGAAAATTTAAAAGAAAGACTAGAAGGGTATATTGAAGAAACAAATAGAATGATTGAAGAATTTAATCGTACATATGAAGCACTTAATACTTATAGAGAAGTAAGAGTTACATATATAAAAGATAGAAAAATTTATAGTACTTATTTTAGTCATACATCTTTACAGTTTAAAGAAATTTTAAATAAAATATTAGGAAAAACAAGAAAAGGTATATTAATAAGAATAGTATCGCTTCTTGCTTCTTTAGGACTAACTGTGTCTTGTATTGGAATTTTTCCAAGAAACATAAATAAACTTTCTACAAAAGATGTGACTTTATATAATACTGAGACTCTTGTTTTAGATAAAGATAATGGTTTATTTCCTACAACCCATGAGTATTTAGAAAAGAATGATAAAGAGCATCGAGAAATATTAGAAATTACTACTTTTTTAAATAGTAGAGAAAAAAGAGTTACTA
>CANRHY010000116.1 GCA_947630515.1 uncultured Bacilli bacterium | reverse complement strand
GTTGTACAAGATACATATAAAAGATATAAAATAGATGCTAATACTGATTTTACTAAGTTTACTCGAGAAGATTATCCAACATTTGATGATGTGTATGCTACTATAAATGGAAGACTACATAGTATGACAGAGAAGACTCATGAAAGAGATGTTATGGAAAGACTTGAACTTAAGGTAAGACCTCTTGTTAAAGAGTTGCGTTATTACTTTACAGGTCATACTACAATAGAACCTAATTCAGATTTTATAGTATTTAATATTAGAGAACTTATGAATAGTGATGCTAATATTAGAAATGCACTTTTCTTTAATATTTTAAAGTATGCATGGGGATTATGTCTTGATAAATCAACAAATACAGTATTAATGGTAGATGAAGCATCTATATTACTTGCTGATAAGAATACATTAGGTGCTGAGTTCTTGGCACAAGTACAAAGAAGAAGTAGAAAATATAATACGGGTACTATTATAATTACTCAACAACCTACTGACTTTGCAAGTCCTGAAGTGTTAATTCATGGAAAAGCAATATTTGATAATGCTGCATATTATTTAGTTATGAATCTTAAGAAACAAGCAGTAGAGGATTTATCTACTTTAATAGATTTAAATGACCAAGAAAAAGAATCAATAAAAAGATATAATCAAGGAGAGGCATTGTTTGTATGTGGTACTAGAAGAATGAGAATAAATATTATAGTTACTCAAGATGAATTAGATTCATTTGGTAGTGGTGGAGGACTATAATAAGTAGGTGACTTAAATGAAGGATGAGAATAACCAAAATAGGAGTTTACGAAATGGTTCACAAAATGTGAACCGTTTTGGTCGTTCTCAAAGAGATACAGATACTGTTAATTTAAAATCTAAAATGGATATGGGTAGGACTAAAAATTTAAATAGTAGTGTATCTAAAATGGCTAGCAGTGCTAGAAGTAATGAAAGTTTTGAAGATAGAAGTGCAGGGGGAGATGTAAAAAATTTAGGGTTAGATGCTTTAGGAGTAGGAAGTGCTGGAAAGAATTTAGCTAGTAAAGTAAATAGTGGAAGAAAAAATGCAAATAGAGCTCGTAAAGTAAAAGATACAGCTAAAGCTGGTAAAGGAATTGTAACTGGGCTTAAAACTTTGGGGGCAGTAATCGCGCCTTTACTTCCAGTACTTATACCTATTTTAATTATGTTATTAATTTTAATTCTTATTATTGTTTTAATTATATTTATTGTACCGATAATTATTAATAGTTTAGGTATGAAATATAATATAGATAGTGAACTTACTTATGAAGAGTATCAAGATTATGGTATTGAATATAATGAAGAGACAGGAGAGATAGAAGGATTTTTAAATGAACAAGTAAGTACAGAAGACCTTGATAAGATTAGTGATAATTTAGGAAGTTGTGATACTGATTTCTTTACATCTGTTAAGAATTTCTTTGGTGTATATGATTTGTCTAATAGATGTGAACTTGCTAAATATATAAAGAATAAGATAGAGGCAAAAGAAGATGATTTAAGTTTAGGTGATAATTCTATTTCACCTGGATATTTACTTACTACTTTGTATTATGCATTTGATACTCAAAATTATGATGAAAATGGAAAATTATATATTTTACCTGAACAATATGGTGGAAAGAGTGAAGGTGGTAGTGAAAAGGGAAGTGAAGCTTCTAATGGAAGTGAAGTTGCGCTTGCTAATGATTATGATGCTATAACTGCTGTTATTAGGTCTGGTGTGTATAATAGTGATTCTATTGATAATTTACTTAATCAATATGTTGTTAATTATAATGATACTTATAAACATTATGAAGTTTCTTCTTGTGAAGATGTAACAAATGAAGATGGGACAGTTACTCATAAATGCACTTGTACAGAAGCAGGTAATACTTCTTCAGGTAAAGGGAAAATTGATGCAAATAAATTTCTTTTGTATTTAAGATATGGTAGTAAAGTCGCTAATGCTTATGAAGATGATATGAATAAGAAAAGAGCATTAGAATTAAATGATACTGCTTCATGTAATTCAAATACTTATAAATTAAGTTTTACTGAACCTGATATGTCTAAATACGAAGTAGTTGCGGATATTAATAAAGAAGAGGAAAATGAAAAGAAAATTGTAGGAATAAGTGTTGGTAATACTACATATACTTATGAAGACGGGTTTATTTATACAACTTATCCTAAATATATGGCTAAATACAATATAGATAATGTAAAACCAGAATTTGATTATTATGTACAAGAAGAAATAGAGAAGATAATAAGTGAAAAAATTTCTTCTAGACAAGATTATACTAATTATATATTAGGTTATCAAAATAATGTACAAACTAATCTAGGTGGAGATAATAATACTAATGGTAATGGTACTGTGTGTAGTTATGATTTAAATGGAAAAGATACTTCAAATATTAAGATAAGACTAATATATGCTCCTCGAAGTGACGCTATCGATGGGCTTCGTGGACCTGCAACTGGAAAAATTATTAAGCCAGGAGAACCTGTCGATGGACAAGAACTTATAGATTTAGAGAATTATATTTTAGGCGTTGTATATAATGAAGATGCTAGTGCTCCATTAGAAGCGGTGAAAGTTCAAGCTATTACTGCAAGAAGTTATTTATTAGGTAATGCTACGAGAGGTTCATTCAAAATGTATGAAGAGAATGGTCAAACTATAATAGAAATAGCTAGTAGTAATT
>CANRHY010000115.1 GCA_947630515.1 uncultured Bacilli bacterium | reverse complement strand
AAGAAAAAAATAAAGAATTCCTTGATTTTACTTGGAATTCTTTTACTAACTTAACATAATAAATAACTTAACATAAATAAAATTATGTTAATCTACACATAATCTTATGATATAATATTTATATAAAAGTAAACCTTTAGTATGTTTAAAAATAAAGTTTTAAATGTTATATTTATTCCAGAAAGGAGAAAATTATGAATCAAGAAAGTATTGGAAAATTCATTGCTAAACAAAGAAAATTAAAAAATCTAACACAAGAAGCTCTTGCAGAAAAATTAGGTATTACAAAAAATGCAGTAAGTAAATGGGAAAGAGGTCTATGCCTAATGGATATGTCTTTACTAAAACCTCTTAGTGAAATATTAGAAGTAAGTGTTAATGATATACTATCAGGTGAAATTATAGAAAGCACTGATATAGAAAAAAAGAGTGAAGAAAATATCATAAAATTAACAGAATTAGTAAATTTAAAATCTATGAAATATGGTATTATTGGTATGGCTTTATTTTCTTGCTTATTAATACTAATTTCATTTTTTAAAGATACCCCTGCTACTTCTATTGTTAGTTTATTATGTGCTTATAACTCAGTAACTTTTTTAAGTAGATATAAAATAAGAAAAGACAAAACAGATTTAATCACAGGCACCTTGTTTTTTATGGGAGTTTTTTGTAATACCATAGCCTTTATATTATCTTAATTTACTAACTCTACTAACTGTAGGTGTAAAAATTTTCATAAATATTATATAGTTATTCCAGAAAGGAGAAAAAATATGAATCAAGAAAAAATTGGAAAATTTATAGCTGATTGTAGAAAAGAACAAAACCTAACACAAGAGACCCTTGCTGAAAAATTAGGAATAACTTACATAGCAGTATCTAAGTGGGAGTGTGGAAAAGGACTTCCTGATGCCTCTATTATGATGGAGTTATGTAAAATTTTAAAAATAACTGTTAATGATTTACTTAGTGGAGAAAAAGTTATAAAAGAAGACTATCAAAAAAAATTAGAAAAAAATATTATTGATACAATAGATTACTCTAACAAAAAAGTATCTGAAAAAAATAAACTAATTTATGAAATGATTATGTTCTTTGGTTTAGGTTTAATCTTTATTGCTTTTACTATTTACCCATCTGAAAGTAGCTGGGGAACTATCCACTCCATTATTGGATTACTTATTTCTACTTTTGGATTTATTAACATAAAAAGTGGTAAAACTATTTTGAAAAAAATACTTCCAGGTATATGTTATTTTATGATAGGTTTTATATTGCTATTATTACTTGACTACTCTAATGTAGTATTAAATAAAGTTGCCCCAAGGTTTTCTTACTTAATAGAAACTGGAGATACTATAATTACTTATAAAACACCACTTTGTAATGTATATAGAATAAACAGAAATACTAAAAACGAATATTACATAATAGATACAAAAAAAGAATTCAAGGAAAGCAATATACCAATAAGCCCATTTAATAGAGATAAATCAGGAATTGAAAACATAATTCAATATAAAAATAAATATGTTGGTAGTAACAGTAATGATAGCCATCTAATAGATAACTTACCACTTTCCGAATATGGATATGTATTTGAAATTGACTCTGAAAATCTAGGACTTATTATTGATTATCATATTACAGATTGGTATATAAATGAAAATTTCTATTTAGAAAAATCACTATTATATAACTCAGTTTCAATATTTGCACTTATTGATAATGTAGAAAAAATAACCTATAACTTTAGTGGTAACTCTTATACAGTAACAAGAAACCAAATTGAAAAGTTATATCCTAATTATATAGATATAACTAATAATAAAATTAATAAATCTAATTTCAATAAATACTTAGAAAACAAAATGAACAATAACAATTTTGTAGAAAACATATTTAAAAAAATATTCGAATCTAATTAATTTAAGATTATCAAAAAATTGATAGTCTTTTTATATTGACAACTGTATATAATCTGTATATAATATATATATACAAAGGAGAAGAATATGGAAATAATAATAAGTAACTCAACTGACACACCTATATATGAACAAATAAAAGAACAGATAAAAGCAAAAATAGTTTCTAATGAACTAAAAGAAAATGAACTATTGCCTTCAATAAGGACTTTAGCAAAAGACCTTCGCTGTAGTGTTATAACAACAAAAAATGCTTATGAAGAATTAGTTAAAGAGGGTTACATAAAAAACGTTCCATCAAAAGGATTTTATGTTGCTAAAATAAATAAAGATGTTGCCTTAGAAGAACAACTTAACAAAATAGAAGAACTTATAGACAAGGCAGTAATAATAGTTAAAATGAACAACATAAGCAAAAAAACACTAAATGAAATTTTAAATATATTATATGAGGAGAATAAATAATGAAGAGTGTATTAGAAATTAAAAATTTATGTAAAAAATATGATAACTTTGAACTTAAAAACATATCATTTGATTTACCCAGTGGTATGATTATGGGCTTGATAGGCGAAAATGGAGCTGGAAAAACAACAACTATAAAAGCTATTTTAGATATAATTAAGTCTTTTAGTGGTGAGATTAAAATCTTTGGGTTAGATAACCGTGAATATGATAAAAAAATAAAAGAAGATATTGGAGTAGTACTAGATGACATGTTTTTCCCAGAAATACTAACACCAAATGACATAAATAATACTATGAAAGGTATATACAAGAGTTGGGACGAA
>CANRHY010000114.1 GCA_947630515.1 uncultured Bacilli bacterium | reverse complement strand
ATAATATGGCATGTAATGCAGAATATACAAATTGTGAAATTGAACTTACTTGCTATACAGAAGATAAGAATATAAATTATAGCCATGATGTTATAATTTCATATCCTAATATAAATGCAGACATTAAAAATGAAGTGAAAAATTATGTTGATTATATAAATTCACAAAAAGATAAACTAGGAGAAGATATTAATGGTGATTATCCAAATGCAACATATTTTTCTATTTCAGATATTGAATTATTAAACTATTTAAATAAAAAAGATAAGTATGTGAATAACCATAATGATATTGTAAATGATATAGCAAAAATGAAAGAAACATTTGACTATAACCAATATGATTATATATTACTACCTACTAAAGGTGGCGGAAACTATTTCTTTATGAACGACAATGGTTATTTGCTAATATTAAAAAATGGAATAGTCTATGGATATATTAGCAATATTAATATTGTAGAAAGCTATGTTATTTATATATCAGATGAAACAGATAATACTCCAGAAGCTTTTATTAAAGCAGCCAGTGATAAATTAACAAAAGGATTATTAATAACTAATTTTAAATTAGAAAAAGGTGAAAAGATATCTTCTGATGAGTATTATCAGGAGGATATTGATCAATACATGAAAGGTGCAAACACGGGAGAATATTTTTATAAACTTACTTTAAACGGAGAAACACATGATGTTTTAATAGTAAAAGATTCTACAAAAATTAAAAATAAGAAGTTTTATGATAAAGAATATAAAAGTGGAATAACTATAGAGACTAATAATGCTGTAATACCATTTGATGCGCAATTAAAAGTAACTTATATAAATAATTATATAGAAGAATATGAAAAGTATTTAAAGTTTATAAATGTTTCTAATTCTCAAATTTATGATATTAGATTATACTCAAATGAACTTGGAAAATACATAACAGATTTTTCAAATGATTCTGAATTTTTAATAGAAATACCAATTTCTTCAAATTATAATGGAAAAAATCTTAAAATTTATTATATAACTGAAGATGGAAAAAATACAGAAATTGAATATACTATTGCAGATGGTATTATTAAGTTAAAAACAAATCGACTAGGTGTATTTGCCATAACTGAAACAAATTCGATAATAAATCCAAACACATATGACAACATTAATAGTTATATCTTTGAAGTATTAATATCTGGAATATTTTTAGCAATTATAACATTACTAACAGTTACTAAATATAAAAAATTAAATAATTAAATTAAAAGTATGCTATGCTTATACATAAATAATTTTAACTACGATATTTTCAAGATATTGTAGTTTTTTTAATTTAAATATTTAAGATATATGTGCAATTTACACAAAGATTTTTTTATGTTATAGGAGGAAAAAGCCTAAGAAATTCCTCCCGTTTCCTAAATATAATTTTAGAAATATAAACTTAATAGTTAATTGAAGTTTCAATTTATCAGTAATTTTACCAAAGATACCATTCTTAATTTGACTAAACCATAAAACCATAGTAGAATAAAAGTATAAATAGTGAGGTAAATATGAACGAAAAAATAATAGTATTAATTCCATCTCTAAATCCAGAAAAAGAATTTATTAACTACATAAAAAACTTAATAAAAGCTTACCCTAATATGGACATAATAATAGTTAACGATGGAAGCAGTAATGAGAAAGATGCAATATTTAAAGAAATATCTAAAATAAAAAACACTAAAGTACTAACCCACGAAACCAACAAAGGCAAAGGGGAAGCATTAAAAACTGGATTCAAATACTTTCTAGACAATTACAAAAAAGGCTCTTTAGTAACTGCAGACTCTGATGGTCAGCATAGCATAGAAGACATAATAAACATAGGCATATCATTAATTAATGAAAAAGAAAAAACTCTAGTAATAGGCACAAGAGACTTTACCTTAAAAGAAGTACCATTTAGAAGCAAACTAGGTAACAATATAACTTCATTTATATTTGAAAAAAGATTTAAACGCCACATAACTGATACCCAATCTGGATTAAGAGGCTTAACTTACGACTTTATAAAAGACATAATTAACCTAAATGGAAGTCATTTTGAATACGAAATAAACATACTAAAAGAAGCAGTAAAACAAAAAATAAACATAAAAGAAATAAAAATAAAAACTCTATACTTTAATAATAACAAAACCTCTAACTACAAAACAATAAAAGACTCAATAAAAATATGTAAAGAAATATTTAGAAAATAATCATGATAAAACTCTTATATCATATAATTATAAGGGTGAATATATGAAGATAGAAATAAGATATTGTTCCAAAACAGGAAACACAAAAAAACTAGCAGAAGCTATAGGTGAAGAACTAAACATCGAACCAAAAAGCGTTACTGAAGCATTAGATAGTGATACAGACATACTTTTCTTAGGGTGTTCATCTTACAAATTTGGTGTAAGAGAAGAAGTAAAAAAATTTATTGAAGACATAAACGTAAGAATTGGTAAAGTAGTAAACTTTAGTACCTCATTTTTACCTCCATCAACATACCTAAAAGTTAAAGACTTACTTTTAGATAAAGGCATAGACATTGAAAAGCGCCACTTCCATACTAAAGGTTCTTTTGGTCCATTTTACAAAAACAGACCAAACGATACTGACATAGAAAACATAAAAAAATTTGCAAAAGAAATTGTTAATTCATAAGAAGTAATTTAAACAGGTTCTTCCGAAAGTTTCCGGAGAAAGGTAGAAAGTAGATAGAAATATCTGCTTTTTAAAATTTAGAAAAATTGATA
>CANRHY010000113.1 GCA_947630515.1 uncultured Bacilli bacterium | reverse complement strand
ATATGTAAAATGTATGATGTAAAAAAAGGAAAAATACTACTTGACGGAATAGATATAAAAAAGTTAGATAGAGAAAGTATAAGAGATAATATTACAATAATAAGACAAGAACCATATATATTTAATATGAGTATTAGAGATAACTTAAAATTAGTAAAAGAAGACTTAACTATAGAAGAAATGAAGAGTGTCTTAAAACTATCTAGTTTAGATAAAAGAGTAAATAAGTTACCAGAAAAGTATGATACTATAGTAGGAGAAAATGGGGTAATACTTTCTGGAGGAGAGAAGCAAAGATTAGCAATAGCAAGAGCACTTTTACAAAAGACGAAAATAATATTATTTGATGAAGCAACAAGTGCATTAGATAATGAAACACAAAGTGAAGTACAAGAGGCAATAGATAATATGAAAGGAGAATATACAATACTAGTAATAGCCCATAGACTTTCAACTATAGTGAGTGCTGATAAAATAATATTCATAAAAGATAAAAGTACCATAGTAGAAGGAACACATAAAGAATTAATGAAGTCATGTAAAGAATATAAAGAGTTATATAAAAGTGAATTAAGTAGGTGAAGAAATGAGAGAATTTTTTAGAAATATAAGAAAAGTTTTAAAATATGCTAAAAATGATAAATTAAAAATATTTATATTTATAATATTTAATATTTTATCTCTTATTTTTAGTGTAATCTTTCCAATATTTTCTGCAAAAATAATAATTTCTATAACTTCTTCTCAAATAAAACAATTAATTCTAACTGGTTTTGTATTACTAATACTAAATTTCTTTCTATTAATATTTAACTACATTATAAGAAAATGTTCTAATATGATTTACAAAGATATATTTTCTAACTTACAAATGGATATAAGTACTAATGCTTTAAAAATATCAAATAAATCATTAGATAAAAATGGTACAGGTGTTTTTTTAGAAAGACTTACAACTGATGCTAGTAGTTTAGCTAATATTTTTACATTACTAAGTGTAAAACTTATTAGAATACTAAAATATATTGGATATTTAATAGCCGTTTTATTTATATCAAAAATTATGTTTATATATCTTTTAATATTTATAATAGTTTATGCTTTGTTAGAAAGGCATAGAATTAAAATAGGCGCTATAGAGACAAAAATATTTAGAAAAAAACAAGAAGCTTCTACTGGTATAATAAATGAACTTGTAAGAGGTGTAAGAGATATAAAAATGCTTGGCACTGAAGAAAGTTTTAGACGTATCTTCAATAAAAAAATAAGCGAAACTAATAATCAAAGATATGAAAAAAATAGTATTATAAGAAGTTATTTATTACTATCTGACTTTGTTAGAGATACATTTACTTTAGGAGAATTTTTACTGTTATTTTTCTTACTATATAAGGGATATTTAGAAAGTGCGAATGCTTTAATTATTTATAATTATTCTATAAGTATTATAAATATAGTTTATTTATATAGTAATTTTATGAGTCAAGCTAAAGAATTTAATTTAAGTAGTAGTAGGGTTTTTGAGTTAGTAGATGGGGTTATGTTTAAAAAAGAGAAGTTTGGAAATACTCATATAGATAATATAAAAGGTGATATTGAACTAAAAAATGTAAGTTTTTCATATGATAAAAATCAAGTATTAGATAATATAAGTTTTAAAATTAAAAATAATACTACAGTAGCGATTGTAGGAAAAAGTGGAGTAGGAAAATCAACTATATTTAATTTAATATGTAAAATGTATGATGTAAAAAAAGGAAAAATACTACTTGACGGAATAGATATAAAAAAGTTAGATAGAGAAAGCATAAGAGGAAACATTACAATAATAAGACAAGACCCATACATATTTAATATGAGTATAAAAGATAACCTAAAATTAGTAAAAGAAGACTTAACTATAGAAGAAATGAAGAGTGTTTTAAAACTATCTAGCTTAGAAAAAAAAGTAAATAAATTACCAGAAAAATATGACACTGTAGTAGGAGAAAACGGAGTAATATTATCTGGTGGAGAAAAACAAAGACTAGCTATAGCAAGAGCACTTTTACAAAAAACAAAAATAATATTATTTGACGAAGCAACAAGTGCATTAGATAATGAAACACAAAGTGAAGTACAAAAAGCAATAACTAATATGAAAGGAGACTACACAATACTAATAATTGCCCATAGACTTTCAACTATAGTGAGTGCTGATAAAATAATATTCATAAAAGATAAAAGTACTATAGTAGAAGGCACTCATAAAGAATTAATGAAGAATTGTAAAGAATATAAAGAACTATACAAAAGCGGCAATTTATAAAATACAACATTTTTCACTTGAATTTAGTAGTTAAATATGGTACAATATTTTCTCGAAAGGTGGAGTTATGGAGTATAAAGATAAATGTCCTTTTTGTAAAGGCGAAAATATTATTGAAGCTAATTTAGCAACAAGTCACCCAGCTTCTTTAGTAAGTGATGATTTTTTTGAAAGAAGTGAGCATATATACGCAGAAGTATGCTTAAATTGTGGTTCAATAATTAGACTTTTTGTTAAAGAACCAAAAAGATTAGAACCAAAAAGATTAGTTAAAAAGAGAAAATAGTTTCTCTTTTTAACTATAAATTTTTTGCTTTCAATTTTGCATTTTTGATTGACAATAATCATAAAAAATAATAAAATGTAAGTATAAGAAAGATAGGAGAAACAATATGGAAAAGATAATCTCTTTCAATTTAACTCATAAAAAAATTGGGGGGGGGTTATTACTAAAGAATAACCTAGTCTTTTT
>CANRHY010000112.1 GCA_947630515.1 uncultured Bacilli bacterium | reverse complement strand
TAATTGTATTTTAATCTCTTTTGTGTGCATTTATTTTATTTGACTGTGAATAGTAACAAAAAAATAAAAAAATTGTAAAAATTTGACATTTATATTATAATAGTATTAGTGATTTTATGAGAAGTGTTTATATTCATATTCCATTTTGTAATAGTATATGCAGTTACTGTGATTTCTGCAAGTTTTTGCATGATGAAGTATGGGCTTCTACTTATTTAGATTGTCTAAAAAAGGAAATAGAGAAGTACTATGAAAATGACCTAGTAAAAACAATATATATAGGTGGAGGAACCCCTAGTGCATTATCTATAGAAAACATAAGAAAACTAATGGATATAATATCTATATTTAAAAAAGAAGACTTAAAAGAATTTACTTTCGAGTGTAATGTTAATGATATAGAAGAAGAAAAACTTGTTTTGCTAAAAGAAAGTGGAGTAAATAGACTTAGTATTGGTGTAGAAAGCTTTGATAAAATAAATCTAAAATACCTAAACAGAAAACATAACAAACATGATATAATTAACAAAATAAATCTTGCAAAAAAATACTTTGAAAACATAAGTGTAGACTTAATCTATGCTCTTCCAATAGAAAAATTTAGTGTACTAAAAAGTGACATAAGAGAAATACTTTCATTAAATGTTCCTCACATAAGTACATATAGTTTAATAATTGAAGAAAACACAGTTCTTAGTGTAAAAGGGGTAACTCCCATTAGTGAAGACATAGATGCTAAAATGTATTCATACATTTCTAAAGAACTAAAAAAACATGGGTATAATCACTATGAAGTAAGTAACTTTGCTTGCCCTGGTTTTGAAAGCGCGCACAACCTAAACTACTGGGATAACTCTGAGTACTATGGCTTTGGACTAGGCGCTCACGGATTTATAAATAATGTAAGATACGAAAACACAAGAAGTTTTAACACATACCTAAAAGAAAACTATAGATTTAATGAATTTATAGTGTCTAAAAAAGAAGACATGGAAAACTTCGTAATATTAGGACTAAGAAAACTAAAAGGAATAGATGTCTATGATTTCTTTAATAAATACAAAGTAAACATACAAGATGTATTTAACATAACTCCACTCTTAAAAGAAGGCATACTTAAAATGAAAGATAACTATATCTTTATTAGTGAAGATAAAATATATATAATGAATGAAATATTAAATAAAATATTAAATTAATTGTTTTCATGGATTGACTTTTATAAATAAAAAAAGTATATTGTATTTATAGTAAGGAGGCCCACATGAAGACAATTTTTAAAATAATATCAAAATATAAACTACAAATACTTTTTGTAATAATTTTACTTGTATTACAAGCTGCTTTTGATTTATCACTTCCAATGTTTACATCTAATATAGTAAATGTAGGTATAGAAAATAGTGGTATAGAATCTATAACTCCTCATGTATTAACTGAAAGTGAATATAATAGTATTTATAACTTACTAGATAGAAGTGATAAATTAATTTTATCTTCTTCTTACATATATACAAAAAAAGGTGAGTACTTAAGTGAATTTAAAATAACAGCTCCCACTTCTTTATACGTACTAAAAGAAAATACTAATTTAGATGAATTACTTTACTATCCACTAATAAAAATAGCAAAAAATGAAAGTATTCCTATAAATGAAATAAAAGAAAAATATAAAGGAAACGAATCCCTTATACAAAGTACAACTATATCTCACATAAAAAAAGAGTATGATAGCATTGGAATAGACGTAAATAAACTAGGAGTTAACTACATAATAAAAACAGGTATAAAAATGATTTTAGTAGCAATAGGCTCATTAACTGTAACATTTTTAAGCATATACACAAGTGTAAGAGTAGCTTCTTTTATAAGTAGAGACTTAAGAAAAAAACTAATGAGTAAAGTAATGAATTTTGACTACGAAGAAATAAATAAATTTTCAAGTGCTTCACTAATAACAAGATGCACTAATGATGTAACCCAAGTAGAAGCCTTAATTATGATGGTACTAAGAGTAGTAATCTATGCCCCAATTATTGGAGTGGGCGCTATTATAAATGTAAGAGGAAGTTCTTTATCATGGGTAATCGCGCTTCCTGTCTTTCTAATACTTTCCATATTACTAATACTATTTATTGTAGTAGTACCTAAATTTAAAAAATACCAAACACTACTTGATAGAATGAACTTAGTAAGTAAAGAAATAGTAACAGGACTCCCTGTAATACGTGCTTTTACAAACGAATCATATGAAGAAAAAAGATATAACAAAGAAAACGATAATATCACCAAAAATGGCTTATTTGTAAATACTGCTCTAGCTTTACTTTCTCCAACATTAACATTCATTATGAATAGCATATCTATCCTTATAGTATGGGTAGGTGCTGGTAAAATAAATAGTGGAGTAATACAAGTAGGTAGCCTAATTGCTTTAATTAGCTATACTTTACAAATAGTAATGGCTTTCCTTACAGTATCTATGGTACTAATAATGCTTCCACGTGCTTTAATATCAATAAAAAGAATTAATGAAGTATTAAATAGTGAAAAAATAATAAAAACAAAAAAACAAAAAGAACTACCTCAAACTAAAAATCACACTATAGAATTTAAAAATGTCACTTATACTTATCCGGAAGCTGCTTCTCCTACACTAAAAAATATCTCATTTATTGCGAGTAGTAAAGAAACAATCGGTGTAATAGGTAGTACAGGTAGTGGAAAAACAACACTTGTAAACTTATTGTTAAGGTTTTTTGATATAGAAGAAGGCTCTATTCTATTTGATGGAATTAATATAAAG
>CANRHY010000111.1 GCA_947630515.1 uncultured Bacilli bacterium | reverse complement strand
AATGAAGCTTTTAATAATTATCGTAATGATTTACTCGATTATCATTTTAATAGTAAAGTTATTTTTAATGATAATGATGTTTTAGTAAAAGAGTATGTTAGTAGAGGTATAAGCGAGGATGCTGTTAGGGATATTTTAAATAATTCTATAAGGTATGATTTATCTTGTAGGTATCAAGGAAGAGAGGTAAATGTTTTAGAACTTAAAACTTTAATAGAAGAAGCAATTACAGAAAGTGAAAATCTTATTACTGAACAAGAAAGGCATTTGTTTGAAGATATTTTGTTAAAGACTGTTGGTAATAAAATTAGAGATAGGATTGAATCTTCTCAAAGTTGGGTTAAGAATATGAATGAAATTATGAAATCTACTGGGGAAGAAAGTAATTTATCTTTTTGGCTTGAGTGGAAAAGTAAAGAGGCATTTACTGAAGATGAGATTAATACTAAAGAACTTGTTAGATTATTTAAAATTGATGCTGGTATGATTGATAAGGCTGATAGTGATAAGTTAATTGAGCATTTTCGTAGTAAGATTAAAAATGAATTAGAGCTTTCCAAGGAAACTAATGAGAGTTATGCTGATATTATTTTTAAGGTTTTAGATTATCGTTCTTGGTTTGAATTTAAACTTTATTATAAAAGAAAAGGAATGGATAAAAAGGAACTTACTAATAAAATGTTTGCAGTTTTTAGTGGTGGTGAAAGAGCTAAAAGTATGTATGTACCCCTTTTTGCGGCTGTTTATGCAAAATTACAAAGTGCGGCACCTTCAGCATTAAGGCTTATTGCTTTAGACGAAGCATTTGCGGGGGTAGATAATGCTAATATTAGAGAGATGTTTGATATTTTAGCAAAATTAAATTTAGATTATATTTTAACTTCACAATCTTTATGGTGTGACTATGATACTATAGATGATATATCTATGTGTGAACTTATTAAAGATGAAGTTCATAAAGCAGTTGGTGTTAGACATTTTCATTAGAATGGTAAAGTAATTGAAATAGAAAATAATAATTTGGAGTATTAGCATGGATAAAGAGTTTGTTTTATATATAAAGAGTAAACCTGGTTTAAAAAGATTAATGGAAGCACTTAAAGATAAGTATGTATCTATAGGAAGGTTTAGTGGAAGTGTTGTTATAAATAATATAAGTAAAAATGAAAGTGCGGATTTAAGTAATTTTCTTGGTAAGAGAGTAGGCGTCAGTGATAATTTAAGGGTAACATATAATGAGGTTAATAAAAAAATTAATGAAAGTAAATTTAAAAATATTAGTTGGGGTAATGTATTTAATTTGTATTTTGAAAAAGAAATCTTACCTAAAAAGGTTATTTTACAAAATACTAAGTTAGAGGAAGAAAATTTTTATAAAAAAATATTAGATTTTAATATAAATAATGTGTATATTGATAGGTTTTCTTTGATTTTTAAAAGTAATAATGAAGTTTTAAACGTTATTAAAAAAAGATATAGAAAAAGTAAAGTTTCTATAGGAAAAGAATTAAATAATATTTTGTTACTTATAGATAATATTCCAAAAACTCCTACTTTACTTCCTATATATGCATCTATTACTGGAAATCCTCATTTTCTAGATATAAATACTCCAAGTAGTAATTTGTTTTTAAGAGTTTTATGTTTTATAATGGAGGCAGAGTATCCTAAAAATAATTATGATAAAATAAATTTATTAACTGAGATTAATGTATATACTGATCCATATTCTAATTATGTTATTACTTATAAATTAACTGGAAATAAAATTTTGAATGAATGCTCTAATAAATGTGAAGTAGTTAATTTAAATTTATCTAATGTTTTAAATATTTCTACTTTTGATGCGATTAATAAGAGAGTATATATTTTTGAAAACCCATCTATTTTAGATGCTGTTAAAAGTTTGAATGTTTCTGTTATAATTACATCAGGTATGCCCAATTTGGCTTTATATCAGTTACTTGGAAAACTATATAGTAATGGGTGTAAGTTATATTATAATGGGGATGCTGACCCAGAAGGTCTTATAATTGCATCTAAGTTAAAAGAAAAATTTCCTAAATTAAAATTGTTTTGCTATGATGAAGAAGATTATGTAATGAAAAAGGAAAAAGTCAGCGAAGTTAGTATTAATAAATTAAAAAATATTAATATAAAAGAGCTAGAACTTATGAAACAATTATTAATAAAAAATAAACTTGCATCTTATCAAGAAAGTAATATTAAGAGAATTTGTATGTTTATTAAAGAAAATGAAAAGTGATTTGTGTTAGATAATGAGGATAGTTGCGGAATGTGTCTTCGGCATGATATAATGATACTATAAATTTTAGAAAGAGGCGTTATTTATGAAGTGTATTCTTATGAATAAAAATGTAGAAATATTGGTTGCTGAGTATGATACTGCAACTAGTGTTTTTACAAAAATATATGAAGTTAAGAATATTGATTATGCTCCATATATTTTAAAGAGTTATTATAGTGTAAGTGATATTAATGATACTTCTTTTAGAACTAATTTAAGTGAGTGGTTTAAAGGAAGAGGTATTCCTTCGTGGCGCGATAAATTAGATTTACTATTACATAGATTAAATATAACAGCGCCTTATGAACTTTTAGATAAACATTATGGCTTATCTTTATCAGATCAATACTGGTTAAAGCCTTATGAAAGCAATATTTTGTATGATGATATTAATTTTTTTGATAATGATTTCGATTATGCTGAATTTATGGAAGCTTCTTTATCTATTAATAGTAAATCTATAACAAAAGAATCATCTTTAAAGACACCTAATAATACTACTGATGGTATGCTTAAGAAAGCTTGGATTATTGAAAATGGAACAAGATATTTATT
>CANRHY010000110.1 GCA_947630515.1 uncultured Bacilli bacterium | reverse complement strand
ATACACTGAAAAAGATAAGGTTATCCTCTAATAATAACCCCCCCCCAATTTTTTTATGAGTTAAATTGAAAGAGATTATCTTTTTCATATTGTCCTCCTATCTTTTATATTTCTATTTTATCACATATACAGAAAAAATAGAAGAAATATTTTTAAATTTCTTTTTGTTTCTTGTTCATGTTTTATTATTTATAGTAATTTTTGTACTTCTAAACATAATATGCAGATTAATATAGACAAAAACGCCTAACTAAATGTACTATTACAACTTAGAATAGGCGCCCACAAAATTTATAGGTGACGCCCAACGACGCAAGTTGAACGTTCCTTTTTTATTATATGAAGACTCATCTTCATGTATACATTATATCAAAATTTTAACTCTATTTCAATTAAATATAAGAAAAAGGTGTTTATGCTACTGGATAAACACTTACTTGTTTCTTATCTTTTCCCTTTCTTTCATACTTAACTACACCATCAATAAGCGCAAATAAAGTATGGTCTTTACCCATTCCACAGTTTACACCTGGGTAAATTTTGGTTCCTCTTTGACGATAGATTATGCTACCTGACTTTGTAGTTTGTCCATCACTTACTTTTGCTCCAAGTCTACGTCCAGCAGAATCACGTCCATTTTTAGTAGAACCAACACCTTTGTGAGATGCGAATAATTGTAAATTAATTAACATGTATTTCATGGTTATTCCTCCTTAACTTTAATATTTTCTTTATACTCTTTTTCTATACTCTTTAACATTTCTAAAAAGCTTTCAAGTATTTTATTAGTTATATTATCTTGTTTTATATTTTCTAAATGAAAGTTATTGCTTTCATTATACTTTATAGCATTTTTATCAAATCTTAAAATAGTATTTACTGTTAAAGTAAGAGCACTACTGACTGCTGAACATACTATATCTTTCCCATATTCATCATACTTAGCATGTCCAGACATTTTGATATTTGTTATAATACCATCTTTTTTTATAAAATTTGCTTTTATCATAATTACTTAACTTCTATTTTCTTAATAACTAATTTAGTATAAGGTTGTCTATGACCTTGTTTATTTCTAAATTTCTTTTTAGGTTTGTATTTAAATACTACTACTTTTTTTTGTTTTCCATGTTTTAAAACAGTTGCTGTAACACTAGCACCTTTAACAGTAGGTGTTCCAACTTTACCATCAACATATAAAACTTCATCAAAAGTAATATCAGTATTTACTTCATTATCTAGTTTTTCAACGTATATTTCGTCTCCTTCTTTAACTAGATATTGTTTTCCACCTGTTACTATAATTGCTTTCATTTTTTCCCTCCTTCAATAAGACTCGCCAATTAAGGTAAGTATTAACTTTTAAAACCTTTTCTGAGCGGTTGTAGAGAAAGATTTCTACAAACATGATAATTTTACCATACTTTTCTTATATTTGCAAACACTTTACATGATTTTTTTATATTATGACTTAGTAAGAACTTGCTCTAATAATTTGAGTTCTTCTTTTATAATTAAATTCATATTTTCTATATCATTAGTATTTTTTAAGACTTGGTCATATTTATTTATGTTTTCAATAAATTCGTCATTATTTACTACATAGATTCTCTCTATAGAACTTATATCTTTTACATAAGTATCTTTTATTTTATTATATACTTCTTGGTCTAATGAAACACCAACAAATAATTTGTATAATCCTTCTTCAAAATAAACCATATAATTATCATAATATTTAGTATTTTTTACTATATTATCATAATCTTTATATGCTCCTACTTGTAAAACATATAATTTTGTATCATACTTACTACTATTCTTGTAATGCTTATAAATTCCCATTCCAAATACTAAACTAATTAATACTATAACTAAAACTATTTTTTTATTCATGTAATCTCCTCCATAATTAATTTTACATTATAGAAAGAGATTATTTTGTCAAAAAAAAGAAGCCCATAGGCTATTTTGTTTCTTCTTTAGTTTTTTCAGGTTTTATAACTTCTTTTCCCTTATAGTATCCACACTTAGTACAAGCACGATGTGGTTCTAGTACACTACCACATTTAGGACAAGTTATAACTGTAGGTGCTTCCTTTTTTAAATGAGTTCTTCTTTGTCTTTTTGCTGTTTTACTTGTTCTTCTAAATGGAACTGCAAATAATTGTAAATTTGTTTTCATCTTTCTTCCTCCATATCTAACATTTTACTTAATTCACTAAAAGGTGAATCTTTTATTTCTTCTTCTAATAAGCTCCAGCCATCTCCCTCATGTAAATAAGGAGCATCTTCTTTTATAACGCGAAGTGGAACTTCCAGTACAATATTTTCCCACACAATTTCAAAAATATCAAGAGAATTTTGAAAAAATACTTGAATTTCGTCAACTTTTGCTTCTTCATCTAGAGTTTTATCTATAGCTATATCTATTGGATAGTTAACTTCTTCTAAACTTCTCGCGCATAACAAAACCATATTACCAGTAATTTTCAAACTTAAGTGATATACTGAATCATTAAGTCTACTTACCTCTCCTACTACATGAACATCTTCAAGTCTTTTTATATCTGTTCCTTTTAATTTTTCAGGACTAAATTCATACTTTTCGTCAATTTTAAGTACACTTTCTGTGCCATTTTTCAAACTACTTATATCAAACATATATAAATTCCCCTCCTTTTAATATTATTATAATATATATAGGTTATTAATGCAAATCAAATCATCTTCTTTATTTCGTCTAAGAGTTTTAATGCTTCCATTGGTGTTACTTCTAATGGGTTAATGCCTTTTAGAAATTCTCTAAGTTTGTCTTCTTCTACAGTAGGAAGGTCTAACTCAAATTGCTTAACATGGGACTTTTCTTTACTTTTACCTTCATACTCATTAAGCATTTTATTTGCTTCATCTATTA
>CANRHY010000109.1 GCA_947630515.1 uncultured Bacilli bacterium | reverse complement strand
TTACTCTTAACCTCATTACTATCTATTAACTCAGGGTCTATTTCATCAATAAACCTACTAGGATAATTCATACTTGTACTTCCAAAAAGTGTACGTCTTTTACAGTTTAGTAAAAACAAATTCTTTCTAGCCCTAGTGATGCCTACATAACAAAGTCTTCTTTCTTCTTCTAACTCACTTTCACTTTCATAACTTCTACTATGTGGAAAAATTCCCTCTTCTAGCCCAACTAAAAATACATTATCAAACTCTAGTCCTTTCGCACTATGCAAAGTCATTAAAGTAACACCATTTTCCACTTCTTGATAATCAGCCTTATCACTAACTAGACTAATATTTTCCAAAAACTCCTCTAAATTATAAATACCTCTTTCTTCAAAAGCTAAAGTAATACTCTTAAATTCTTCCAAGTTTTCAAGCCTTATCTCACTTTCTAAACTATTACTCTCTTCTAACTCCCTTCTAATACCACTCTTATCTAAAATAACATCAATAAGCCCACTTAAATTAGTATTCTTTGCTTCTTCTTGTAAAGATAAAATAAGATTCTTAAACTCTAACTCTTTACCACTTTCTATTGCATTAAACATAGAAATATCATTAATTCTAGCTTCCATTCTTAACCTATCTAATGTTTTAAGCCCAATACCTCTTTTAGGAACATTTATAACTCTTTCCAAACTAACGTCATCATTACTATTATAAATTAAATGTAGATAACTTATTAAATCCTTAATCTCTTTTCTATTATAGAAAAAATAACTACCTACTACCTTAAAAGGAATATTCTCTTTTAAAAACTCTTCTTCTATAACACGTGCTTGTCCATTAGTTCTATACAAAACTGCCATATCACTATACTTTTCATTATTTTCTACTAACTTTCTAATCTCATTAATAACTTCTTTTGCCTCTTCATGCTCATTATCACACCTAATATACTTTATCTTATCCCCTTCACCTTTACTACTCCATAAATTCTTTTCTTTTCTTTCTAAATTATTCTTAATAACAGAATTAGCTGCTTTTAAAATAGTATTAGTACTTCTATAATTTTCATCAAGTATAATTACCTTAGCATCTTTATAATCTTTCTCAAAATTCAAAACATTTTTATAATTAGCAAACCTAAAAGAATAAATAGATTGGTCACTATCTCCCACTACAAAAAGATTAGAATACTTACTGGCTAAACTCTTACATAACTCATATTGAACCATATTAGTATCTTGATACTCATCTACTAAAATATATTTATAATGTTCTTGATAATGCTCTAAAACACTTTTATCTTTCTTAAAAATCTCTAAAGGTAAAATAAGTAAATCATCAAAATCCACACTGTTGTTACGCTTTAAACTAGAATTATACATTTTATAAACTTTAATAACAGCCTCATCTAATGGCCCTCTCATGAACTTTTCATACTCTTCTGGAGTAAGTCCTTCATTTTTAGCAAAACTTATCTTATTTAATATATACTTAACTGGATATTGTTCACTACTTAAATTTAACTCTTTCAAAAACTTCTTTATTAACGAATTAACATCGTCTCTATCTAATATAGTAATATTATTTTTATACCCTAATACACTAGCATTTTCTCTTAAAATCTTAAGTCCCAAAGAGTGAAAAGTCCCTATAAATATAGAGTTTGCTAATCCCCCAATAGAAAGTTCTACCCTTTGTCTCATTTCTCTTGCAGCTTTATTAGTAAAAGTAATTGCAAGAATATTTTGAGGTCTTACCCCCTCATTTATCAAATGAACTATTCTTTCAGTTAATACACGTGTCTTACCACTTCCTGCACCAGCCAAAACTAAACATGGCCCATCTTTATGTAAAACCGCTTCTTTTTGATTATCATTTAACTTATCAAACATAACAGTACCTCCTTACTCACATAATTAATTATAGAACAAAAAAAGCTATTTTCATAGCCCTAATCTATTTTAATAATTATCTCTCCATCTTTACTATATAAATACTTCTCTCTTGCATATCTTGCTATATATTCTTCATCTTGTAACTTTTCAATCTCACTTTTTAAAATCTCTTCTTCTTCCAAATAAGATGAATACACTTTATCTAAATCTTTCTTCTCTTTAATATTAGAAAGTATACTAGACCAATAATTAAACATATTAGAAACAAATAACACTAAAAGTGGTATAAAAATTATCATAAGTAATGTAATTCTACGTTTATCTTTTACTGTAATCTTCCTCATATTATTCACCTTATAATAATACTACCACAATTAACTTAAATTGTGAAGTAAAAACTATCACTATTTATCACACTCTTTACGTTTAATTTTAATAACATTTCTTAAAAACTTATACTTATTAACAAATAAAGAAAAACCTAATATAAATGTAATAACAAAATAAATGTGAATAACTCCATTATTAATAACCTTAATTAATAAAAAATACAAAAGACCTATATCCACACAAAACAAAATGTTAATAACTACTTTATATAAAAGAGAACTATTATAAATAAAATTATAATTAAAATTATATAAATAACTAACAATTACCCCATATATAAAAGAAAATAATAAAGAATATATCTGTATATCTAGTATCATTTAAATAACTTAGAAATCATACCCTCTTTAAATGATTTCTTATCCTTACTCTCTAAATAATTTAAACTATTTACTCTTCCCTTTATAGATAAAGTCCCTTGAAAAGTATCTAACTTAATGAGTTCTAACCCCTCTCCCTTGATTAAAATATGTCCCATAACACTTTCCAAAAAGAACTCTTTATCATCAAAATTATCAAGTCTTTTAACTCCAGTTATTAACACACTTTTTCTATCACTAATTTGTACTGCATGATTAAGCCCATTATCAACTGCCTTTGTATTATCCATTACTCTTCACCCACAAAATTATATGCACACATAAAAAAATTATGCACACAATTATGTAGAATTCTACATAATTATTTTTATGTAGAAAATTCAGTTATGTAGAAAAAATGAAAAAGAAGCCTAAAATAAGCACTTCTATTCAAAAATTTTCTA
>CANRHY010000108.1 GCA_947630515.1 uncultured Bacilli bacterium | reverse complement strand
TTAGGTCCTGATAGTGATACGACTGGTACTGAAACATTAAATGGTTGGTACAATTCAAATATAAAGAAACATTATGACGATAATGCAGGACAAAAAAATTCTACAAATCATGAATATTCAGATTATATAAGTAAGACGGCAGTATATTGTAATGATAGAGGAACTTCAAGTTATAGTTCAGGAAACTATGCAGCTTATGATAGACTAATAAATAATAAAAGACCAAGCTTCAAATGTGGAGTAAAAGTAAATAATTCACAATATGAGAAATTATATGATGGTACTCAAGCTGAAGAAGATAAGTTTAGTGGAATGAATGATAAGGCTAAACTAACAAATCCAGTAGGACTAATGACAGCAGACGAAATAGTATATGCAGGAGGAAAATATGCTACTAATTTACCATCACCATATGCATATTATTATACAAACGCTGACGGTAATAGTATAACCGGTACTTATTACTGGTGGACAATGAGTCCGTCTTACTTCGGCGGCTACGCGCACGTGTTCAACGTGTGCGGCTCTGAGTACCCTGGCTACTTGGGCATGGACTATGTCAGCGTCACTTACGCCGTGCGTCCGGTAGTTTCTCTGAAATCTTGCGTTCTACTTTCTGACGCAACAGGAACCGCAGACGACCCATTTACAGTATTAGAGATAACAGACACATGTGCTAATAAAGATAACTAAAATTAACCAAAGATATTGTTCTATCTTTGGTTTTTGTGATATAATTTAAATAGGAAAGTAAGGAGAATAATATGGGACTATTTAAAAAGAAACAAAAAACAGAAGAAGTTAAAGTACCAGAAGCTAATACGCCTAGTTCTACTGGTGATTTAGAAATACTTGATTTTGATGCAGAACCTACAGAAGATAAGAAATCAAGAAAAAAAGAAAACATGATATTATTTGGAATGTTAATTGGTTTTATCTTGGTAGTATTTTTACTTCCTACATTAGCAAGTATATTTAAACAAAAATCAGTACCGGCTGTAAATAAAGAAGTAGATAAAGTTACAGAAGAAGGAACTACTAATGGCATGCTTGAAATAGGAAAAGAAGGCGGATACATAAATGCTGAAAAAATAAGATTTTATGGTTTCACTAAAAAAACAAACAACGAAATATCAGTTATATATTTGCCAGACACAAACATAAATGGAGTAGGAGACTTAAACATATACATAGAACTATATAATGCTGGAAGTAACCTAATTTATAGAACACAATTTTTACCAACAAAAAAACTAGAAAGAAGAGTACAAGGCACATATACATTATCATTAAATGATACTCTATATAGAGAATCAAGATATGGAAAAATAGTAGTACTAGAAAGCAAAGACTTTAATGACATTAATGATACTATGACATGTAACTTAGTACAAACAGAAGGTTCTTACAATGTAACATATAGCATAACTTATAACTTTGCTACTAATGGACTTACTGATTACAAAGTAAAAAAATACATAACAAACAAAAATAATGAAACTACTGAAGAAAATGATGAAATAACAAATAATGAAACTAGCGATAACACTGAAGTAGATACAAATTTAACAGAAGATACAGTAATGGAAAAATACAAAAAACTATTTAAAGACGAATATGATACTCTATCTCTTACTAACATAGAAGACATAGAACTAACAGACACAAGTTTAAACTATAGTATAGATATATTAAATTTAGATTTACAAAATAGTAGTTATAAATTATTATATACATTAGGAAGTTTAAAAAACCAAATTAAACTTTTAGAAGAATATAATAATTGGAGTTGTGAAGAATGAACAAATTTTTAATCGGGGATTTTGAAGGCCCATTAGATTTACTACTTCATTTAGTAAGACAATCTAAAATGGACATAAGTGAAATAAAAATAGTTGATATAACCGAGCAATACCTTAGTTTCATAAAAGAAATGGAAGAATTAAACCTAAACATAGCAAGTGAATACTTATCCACAGCCGCTGAACTTATAGAAATGAAAAGTAGATACTTACTTCCTAAACCACCAAAAGAAGAAGATAATAGTGTTTATGAAGAAGACCCAGAAGAAGAACTAAAAAGAAGATTACTAGAATATCAAAAATACAAAGAAAGTGTATCGTCTTTTAGAAATTTAGAAGAAAAACGTGGAGCATATTATACCAAAATGCCAGAAAGAAAAGAAAACTATACACAAGAACATGTAGAAAACAAAGAAGGTGTAACAGCTTACGATTTATTAGAAGCATTAAAAAAATTGCTAGAAAGAAGAGACTATTCAAAACCACTAAATACAAAAATAACAAAAAAAGAGTTGTCAGTTAAAGACAGAGTTGATAAAATAAGAAGTATACTAAAAAAAGAAAAAAGGGTAGAATTTACTAGCCTATTTGAAGAATTAACTAAGCCTTATGTAATAGTAACATTTTTAAGTATTCTAGAAATGGCTAAAAATAGTGAAATAATACTAAAACAAGATACTAACTTTGGAACTATCTTGCTTGAAAGAGTTGATTAAAATGAATTTAAAAAGTGTAACCGAGGGAATACTATTTGTAGTAGGTGATGAGGGAATAACTATAAAAGAGTTATCTAGCCTTTTAAATATTTCTGAAGACGAAGTAAAAGTTATATTAACTGAACTTAGAAAAGACTATGAAAGTGAAGAAAGAGGTTTAAGAATATCTTTTTTAGGAAATACATTTAAACTAACTACAAAAAGTGAACACAAAGAATATTATGAAAAATTAGTAACTAATTCACGTATATTTAACCTAAGTAATGCAGCATTAGAAACATTAGCTGTAATTGCTTATAATGAACCTATAACTAGAGTTAAAATTGATGAAATAAGAGGAGTATCAACAGTACAAATAATAAGAAAATTACTAGCAAGAGGTTTCATAAAAGAATGTGGAAAAGAAAGTAGTATAGGTAAACCTACACTATATAAAACTACAAATGAATTTCTAGATTACTTTGGTTTAGCTACTAAAGATGACTTACCTAAATTAGATGCTAAAGAAAGTCCTATAGATAAAGAA
>CANRHY010000107.1 GCA_947630515.1 uncultured Bacilli bacterium | reverse complement strand
AATCCAATAGATAGAAGTGGGTAATAAAGTCTAGGTTCTTTTAAAAATACATTAGCAAGTGGTGCTGAAATTATAAAAATTATTATAAATGTAAGAATGTTTAAAAGAAGTGAAACAGGAATTATACTAAATATTATTTTTTTACTACTACTTCTTTCATTACTTACAAGTTTACTTATCGCGGTTGGAAAAGAAAACGTAGCTATTGTTATAAAAAGAGAAAATGTTGGTGTAATAAGAGAGTATAATCCAACTCCTTCTATACCTATAGTTCTTGTTATTATTATTCTTAATATGAAACCTAAAAATTTAGATAAAAATCCTCCAGTTAAAAGAATTAAAGTTCCAAAAACAAATTTGTTATTTATTATCTTTTTTATCATATTAAATATTATGAATAGTATTTAAAATATTTGACTAAATATCTTCATAAATGTATAATAACAATATAAGGAAAAGGAGTGGTAACAATGATACAAAAACCAAAAGGAACCATGGACTTATATGGAGTAGATGCAAGTATTTATAAATATATAGAAAGTTATACTGATAACTATATGAAGTTATATAACTATGAATATATAAAAACACCTACATTTGAAGATACTTCCCTTTTTTATAGGGGTGTAGGAGAAGGCACTGATATAGTAAATAAAGAAACTTATGACTTTGTAGATAAAGGAAACAGAAATATGACTTTAAGACCAGAATTTACTGCGGGTGTAGTAAGAAGTTATATTGAAAATAAATTATATACAGATAATATAAAGAAGTTTTATTATTTTGGAAGTGCTTTTAGATATGAAAGACCTCAAAGTGGAAGATTTAGAGAGTTTACCCAAATGGGAGTAGAAGTTTTTGGTGTTAAAAATCCTTATTTAGATAGTGAGGTTATATCTTTAGCATATAATTATTTAAATGGACTTGGTATTACTGATTTAAAAGTTAAGTTAAACTCTTTAGGAGATGAAATAACTAGAAAAACTTATAGTGAAAAAGTAAAAGAGTATTTAAAAGTAGACTATGATAATTTATGTGATACTTGTAAAGAAAGGTTAGAAAAAAATCCTCTTAGAATATTAGATTGTAAGTATGACGGTGAAAGAGAATATGTAAAAAATGCTCCAAAGATATTAGATTATTTAACTGAAGATTCTATTAGCTATTTTGAAAAAGTAAAAGAGGGACTAGATATTTTAGGTGTTCCTTATGAAGAAGATAGTAGCTTAGTAAGAGGGTTAGATTACTACTCAGATACTGTTTTTGAAATAGTAAGTAATTTAGAAGAGTTAGGTAAAGCTAATACTTTATGTGGTGGTGGAAGATACGACTCTCTTGTTAAAAAATTAGATGGGCCAGATACTCCTGGACTTGGCTTTGCTATTGGAATAGAGAGAATTATAGCTGTATTAAAAGAACTTGAAGTATTTATTCCTAAGGAAGAGTTAGATATATTTGTAATGGATTTATGTAATGACCCTTTAGTTTATCAAGTAGTAGATGACTTAAGAGGAAGTGGATTTTCATGCGAAGTAGATTATTCTAGTAAGAGTATGAAAGGTAAATGGAAGTTAGTTGATAAGTATAATCCAGCATATATAGTTATTATAGGAGAAGATGAAGTGAAGGGTGCCTTTGTTACATTAAAAGATAATACTACAAAAGAAGAAACAAAGGTTAAAATAAGTGAGTTACTTGATTATTTAGATATGAATTTATAGGGTGTTTTTATGGGGTTTATAAGAGAAAAAGATAAAGAAGTTAATAGGCTTTTGATGACATTATTTATTAATAAGGCTTTAACTATTAAAGAATTAGCAACGATATTAAAAAAAGATATATATTATATTGAAGATTTAGTTTTCCATTTAGAAATAAGAGGCATTATTACTAAGAGTACAATTAATAATGATTATTTCTTTACTAAAGATGGTGTATATACTTATTATTGCGAGTATCAAACACAGTTTTTTGATAATTTACATAAATATTTTAGCGAACTAGGGTATGATTCATGTGATTATAGTAATTTTATTAAAGAAAGATTATATCTCTATTATTTAGATGGGGAATATGATGCTGAAAGTGGATATTACTTTGATGTTCATGATGGACTTAGTGAAGAGGTATTAATTAATCAATATAAAAGTTGGTTAAGCACTAGAAGTTTATCATTAAATGGGATAGATGGTTTAAAAATAAATTAAATATTAGTAGATTTTATATTAAATATTTGATATAATGAAATTACCAAGATAGGGTGTTACAAATAAACCGACAAATATGTAATTTGGAGACCTAATTAGTTACTGGTGTTGAATACTTAAATTATATTTAAGGATCCTAAAAGTAATTATGTGGACTACCACCTCGCCAGAGCGAGTTTTATTCTTACACTTTGTTTTGGTTTTTATATGGAGTGTATTATGTTTTTAGATAGATTAGTAAAATTAATAGGCGAAAGTAATGTAGAAAAAATAAAAGAAAAAAATATCTTGATAGTTGGTCTTGGTGGAGTAGGTGGTTATACTTTTGAAAGTTTAGTAAGAAGTGGAGTAGAAAACATTACTATAATTGATAAAGATAAAATAGACATAACTAACTTAAATAGACAAATAGTTGCTAACTTAGAAAACATTGGAAAAAGTAAAGTAATGGAATATAAAAAACGCGCATTACTTATAAATAAAGATATAAGTGTAAGTGCTTTAGAAATGAACTTAGACGAATCTAACATTGATAGTATAGAGTTTAATAAATTTGATTATGTAGTAGATGCATGTGACACAATTACAACTAAAAAACTTATCATGGAAAAGTGTATACAAAGTAACGTAAAAATTATCTCTTCTATGGGTATGGCAAGAAAAATGGACATAGAGAAGTTACATATCACGACACTTAACAAAACAAACTATGACAAAATCGCTAAAGTATTAAGACATATTGTAGATAAAAAAGTACAAAATAAAGTTGTAGTAGTAACAAGTGAAGAAGAAGTATCCCCAATAAAAGAACTTGGAAGCAATAGTTTTGTTCCTTCTGCTGCAGGACTATACATTACAAA
>CANRHY010000106.1 GCA_947630515.1 uncultured Bacilli bacterium | reverse complement strand
AGAAAATTTTTGAATAGAAGTCCTTATTTTAGGCTTCTTTTTCATTTTTTCTACATAACTGAATTTTCTACATAAACTTAATTATGTAGAATTCTACATAATTATATGTAAAAGAAAGAGGTTATGAAATGAAAAAAAGATATTTAGTAATAAGTATAGTAAGTATGTTAGTATTAATAGTAGGAGTAAGTGTAGCATACTTTAATGCAAAAATAGTAGGGACAGGAAAAGATATGATAATATCAGTAGGAAAAATGAAACTAGCAATAAAAGATGGAGAAGTAAAAACTGATAGTTTAATGCCTATATTAGATAGTACTAAAGAAACAAAAGCAAACACTCAAACATTTACAGTAGAAAGAACAAGCGATAGTAGTATAAAAACAGCATGTTATACAATATATTTAGTAATAGATAATATAGGAGATAATTTAAAGAATAAATTCTTTAAATATGAATTATTATCTAATAACAATATTATATCAAGTGGAGACTTTAATAATACAAATAATGAAGATAAAATAGAATTAGTAAGTAAACAAAAAATAACAGAAGAAACAGGAAGTAACACATATACATTAAGATTATGGTTTAGTTATGATGAAGTTGAAGACCAAACTAAATACTTACAAGGAAGTGAAGAAACAAGAACATTCACAGGACATATATACGTAAGTGGAAATACAGGAGAATGTCCACCAACACTGGCAGATAAATTAGTAGATAACTGGACAAAACAATATGGAGAGATAGGAAAAAGAGAACACTTTGATGGGACAGTAGGAGACCATGATACAGAAGATGGATATGACCATAGTGGAGTATACTATGAAGACGATAAATTTACAGAGGGAGGAAATAAAGTATATTACTTCTCAGGAAATGTAACAAATAACTGGGTAAGTTTTGCCGGTTTCTACTGGAGAATAATAAGAACAAATGAAGATGGAAGTATAAGGTTATTATATGGAGGACTAGAGGCTGATAAAGGTGCTAATGACAATCAATACATTGGGAGTACAAGAGCATTTAATTCATCATATCGGGACCCAATGTATGTCGGATTTAAATATGGAACAAGTGGAAATTTAAGTAACAATAGAACAAATGAAACACCAGCTCCGATATTAGGACCAGATGAAGATACGAATTCAGCAGGAAGTAAAGTAACCTTAAATGGCTGGTATAAAGTAAACATGAATAAGAGTGATGGACATAATAATACATGGGATAAATATATAAGTAGAACAGCTATATATTGTAATGATAGAAGTCAGTTAAGCATTATACAAGGTTCGGTATACTATATGGCATATGGTAGATTATCTACTAATAAAAGACCAAGTTTTAAATGCGGAGTAGACTATCTAGGAAAACTTCTGGAGGCATCACAAGCTGAAGAAGATAAATTTAGTGGAGTAAATAGTAAAGCTAAATTAGAAAACCCAATAGGTTTAATGACAGCAGACGAGGTAGCCTATGCTGGGGGATTACACCAAACAAACTTGCAACCACCATATGTATATTATTATAACAATGCTGATGGCACTAAATCAGCGACTGGTTCTCGTGACTGGTGGACAATGAGTCCGTATTACTATAATAACGCTGGCTCTGGGTACGCGGCTGTGTACGAGGTGGGGAGTGCTAGAGTGACAGGGGGGTTGAGCGAGGAGGGCGTCTACGCGACTGGCGCCGTACGCCCTGTTATTTCTCTAAAATCTTGCGTTACCTTATCTAATGCAAGTGGTGAGGTTACTGGGGATAAAGATGACCCATATGTTGTACAACCAATAAGTGCTGAGTGCGCAGCTGCTAATAATTAATACTGGTTAATAGCCAGTTTTAATTTTTATGTAAATACACAAACAATATGTTGACAAACATACATACTTATAGTATGATTGTATGTGGAAAGTGAAAGATAATTTAGTATTATTTGGGTATAGTAAAGGAGGTTGTTTAGAATGAATGAAGTTGTAAAAGAAAGAATAGAAAATTTAATTTATGAAGTAAGGGGTATGCAAGTAATGCTAGATTCTGATTTAGCTAGACTTTATGAATGTAAGAATGGGACTAAGGAAGTTAATCAAGCTGTTAGTAGAAATTTTGATAAGTTTCCTGAGAGGTTTAGTTTTGTGTTAACAAGTGAGGAGTGTTATTTTTTGAGGTCACAAATTGTGACCACAAAAGATAATAATATTAGTACTCGTGGAGGCCGTAGAAATAAGTATAGAGTTTTTACTGAGCAAGGGGTAGCAATGCTTTCTACTGTTTTAAAATCTGATATTGCTACTAAAGTGAGTATTGCCGTAATGGACGCTTTTGCGCGTATGAGACATTATATTGGTAATACTGACTTTAGGTTATCTAATGTTGAAAGTAAAATAATTGAGCTTGATGAGAATGTAAAGTTATTACAAGAATCTTTTAAGAAACTTGAAGAAAAAAAGAAAGTAAATGAAATATATTTTAATGGACAAATATATGATGCATATTCTAAAATATTGGATATTTTTAAAAGTGCTAGTAAGTCTTTAATAGTGATAGATGGTTATGCAGATAATACAGTTTTAGATATAATAAAAAGATTAAAAGTTAAAGTAGATTTAATAACTAAGAGATGTGGTTTACTTACTAATAAAGATATTGAAAAATATAATAAGCAATATAGTAATTTAAAGGTATATTATGATAATACTTTTCATGATAGATATTTTATTATAGATAAAACTTTAGTGTATCATTGCGGGGCTAGTATAAATAAAATTGGGTATAAAACATTTTCTATTAATTTAATTCAAGATAGTATTTTAAATAAGTTATTAATAGAAAATGTTAATAAAATAATTAATAAAATTTAGCATAAAAAAGGATTGCTCCCCCTGAGAGCAATCCGGAAAAAAGAATAAAAAGGGGTTGGCTAGTGTGATACTAGCACCAATTCGCCTAAAAGTGAATTGGTAAGTCTATATATTAGATTAAAAGGTTGAATTTGTCAAGAATATTTTTAAAAATTTTTAAAATTTTTTTATTTGAAAAAGTATAAATAAGTGTTATAACCCGACTTCCGTAGTTAAAAATATCAAAAAAGTTTATTTTCTATTGAAAATAGGCTTTTCTTTAGAAACAAAATGTGCTACAATTAATTTGTATAGAAAGTATAGTGATAAAGATGTATTTAGATTGTTTTAAATGTAAAGGTAAACCTTACTTAAGAATTGTTGAAAATTACACAACTTATGAAAATGG
>CANRHY010000105.1 GCA_947630515.1 uncultured Bacilli bacterium | reverse complement strand
GGGTAGGACTATCCAATGAAAGAGAAAAAAACAAACTGTGAGGTTTGTAATGATTTATTTATAAATCATTTTTGTTCTTGACTTTAAAATTCTAAAATGTTAGTATATTTGATACTGAGGGATTATTATGAGGAAATATATAAATAATTTAAATATTTTAAGAAATTATATGATAGTGTATGATAGTCTCTTTCAATATATTTTAAGATATATTAAAGAAGAAATATCTATGGAAGAATTAGTTAAAATAATACCTAGTACTTCATGGAATGATATGGTTCATATTATAAATAAAATAATAAATTATAAAAGTGAACATGTAGCATATTATATAGAAGTACCTAGAGATATTAATTTTAATACTATTTCTAAAAAAGCTATTATTAAAGCAAGATTAGATTCTCCTAGTTTATATTATAATTTACTTGAAGTTTTAGGACCTAGAGGTTTTTTAAATAGTTCTAAAAATTTTGTAGATAGTAGATATTTAATGATTACAGGGGACTTTGGTTTAAATTTTGATGGAACTATTTTAAGTTTTAAAGATTATGTTAGGATATTTGCAAATAGTGATTTTATTTATAAATTAATGTATGATTTAATGAATGATAGTGTACTTTATTTTACTAAAGGTATAGAAAAAGTAGATATGGAAACTGTTAGAGAAAAAACAGATGAAACTATATCTAAAGCTTTAAAAGGAGAAATAAATAATCAAAGAGATTGGTATTTAAAAGAAATGGCAAAAGATATGGATACGGATTTAATTAATAGTATTAGATTTGTTTTTCCAAAAGAATATATTACGTTATCTGATATTTATGAAGGTAATTTTAAAACTTTTCGTGAATTAATTAAAGAAGATGAGCCAAAACTTAAGTTACTATAAAATTTAAATAAAAGGCTATTCTTTTTTTTTATTGACAAACATATATATCTATAGTAATATTAATATGTAATGAAATATATATAGTTTTATGGAGGGTATGTATGAAAAATGATAAGATTACAAGTAAAGACGTAGATTTTGCTAAATGGTATACTGATATTGTAACAGCAGCAAAACTTGTTAGTTATAGTGAAGTTAAGGGGTGTAATATTATTTTGCCTAATGGGTATGCTATTTGGGAAGAAATGCAAAAAGGTTTAGATAAAAGTTTTAAAAGTACTGGACATAAAAATGTATATATGCCTCTTTTGATACCTGAAAGTTTACTTAATAAAGAAAGTGAATTAGTATCAGGTTTTGCGCCTGAAGTTGCTTGGGTTACTCATGGGGGAGATAAAGAGTTAGAAGAAAAATTATGTATAAGGCCTACGAGTGAGACTTTATTTAGTGATTACTATAGTAAAGTGGTTAAGTCTTATAGAGACCTTCCTCTTAAATATAATCAATGGTGTAATGTTTTAAGATGGGAAAAAGAAACTAGACCATTTTTAAGAGGTAGAGAATTTTTATGGCAAGAAGGACATACTGTGCATGAAAATAGCATAGAAGCAGAGAAAGAAACTAGAGATATTTTAGAGATATATAAAAAGTTTTTTACAGATTATTTAGCTATTCCTGTTATTACTGGTAGAAAGACTGAAAAGGAAAAGTTTGCAGGAGCAGAGTATACTTTAACAGTTGAAGCTTTAATGTATAATGGGGTATGTTTACAAAGCGCTACGAGTCATTATTTTGGGCAAAAGTTTAGTAAGAGTTATGATATTAAGTTTTTAAATAGAGAAAATAATTATGAATATGCTTATCAAACTTCATGGGGGACTACTACTCGTATGATAGGTGCGGTTATAATGGTTCATGCAGACGATTTAGGACTTGTTTTACCACCTAACATAGCGCCTACTAAAGTATGTATTATTCCTATAGGAACTGATGAAAAAGTAAGTAGTGTTACTACTACTATAAGTGAAAAGTTAGCAAAAGAAAATATTAGTTATATGGTAGATGATAGTGATAAAACTCCAGGATTTAAGTTTGCAGAAAGTGAAGTAAATGGAATACCTGTTAGAATAGAGATTGGTAAAAGAGATTTAGAAAATAATACAATTACTATGGTAAGAAGAGATACTTTAGAGCATATTAGCGTTTCTTTAGATGAAGATATTATGGCTCTTATAAATAAATTACTTTTAGATATTCAAAGGAATTTATATAATAAAGCAAAATCAAGAATGGAGAGCATGACATTTGAAGCAAAAACTATAGAAGATTTTAAAAATATTATTAATACACAACCTGGATTTATTAAAAGTAGTTGGTGTGGTAAAAGGGAATGTGAAGATAAGATAAAAGAAATTAATGGTATTAAGTCTAGATGTATTTTAGAAAATGAAGAGTTAACTTCTTCTAAATGTCCAGTATGTGGAGAAGAAGCTAAGGAAGAAGTAGTTTGGGGAATACAATATTAATGAAAGAAGAATTACAAAATTATTTAAGTTCTATAGGTAGTGATAATTTAAAAAAATTCAACTCTAAAATAATTAATACTAAATATGAAATATTAGGTATTAATATTCCTAAATTAAGAAGTATTGCTAAAAGTATTAGTAAGATTGAGTTTTTAAATTTATATCAAATATGTGATTATAAAACTTTTGAAGAAGTTATGCTCTTAGGTTTATTAATTGGATATATAAAAGACTATAGTAAGATGGAAGAAGTTTTGTTTAATTTTATTCCGTACATTGATAACTGGGCTATAAGTGATGCTTTAGTTAGTAATTTAAAGATTATAAAAGATAATAAAGAAAAGGGTATATGTTTAGTTAATAAATTAATTAATAGTGATTATGAATATAGTGTGAGAGTAGGAATAGTTATTTTAATTAATTATTATGTTAAAGAAGAATATATAGACGAGATATTTAAAATTATAAAAGAGGTAAAAATAGATTCATATTATGTTAATATGGCTATTTCTTGGCTTTTAGCAGAGTGCTTTGTAGTGGATAAAATAAAAGTATGTAATTATTTATGTAAGTGTAATAATAAATTTATAGTAAATAAGACTATTAGTAAAATTAATGATTCTAGGAAAGTAAGTATTGAAGATAAAAAATGGATACGTGATAAAATTAGGAAAAGCGCCTAATTTTATTTTTCTTTCTCTTGTAGTATTTATCAATTTAAAGTATAATTATATTAAGGTGAAAATATGGTAAAGAGAAAATTGAATGTAAAAAAATTAAGTATTTTTATAGGGGTAATAGTTGTAGTTTTAATTTTAGGGATAGTTTTAGTTAGTAAGTTAGTAAG
>CANRHY010000104.1 GCA_947630515.1 uncultured Bacilli bacterium | reverse complement strand
TGATTTTATTTTATGGAATTAATGGAGTATTTGACGGCTTTATAGTAATTACCATAAAATTATCTAAAAAAATAATAAATTCTTTTTTCGGTCAAAACCTAATAAAAGAAACAATATGGCTATTAGTTATATTAATCTTTGCTTTTATATTTAAGAAAACTAATATATTTAAAACTAACAAAGAAAATTTTATAAAAAGCATAAAATTATCTTGGCCACTACTAGCATATACCATCATAATTTTAATAAGATCATTAATAGTAATAGATACCTCAAAAATAAAAATAATAGAACTAATAACAATAATTTTATATTCACTCACCATAGCATTATCAGAAGAAATCCTTTATAGGGGTATAATTCAAAATAAAATAGAAGAAAAATTTAATAAACCAAAAGACGCATTATTTATAGTAGTATCCACTAGCTTAATATTTGGACTAACTCACTTAATAAACATATTTGTAGGTATTCCGTTTTCATATATTTTATCTCAAGTAGTATCAAGCACTATACTTGGTCTAGCACTAGGATTATTATATTATAAAACAAAAAACATATATAGCGTAGTATTTTTACATTTCATGTGGGATTTCTCACTTTTATTTGAACAAATAAATTCGTATATGTGTTACCAAGCTCCAGCAGTAATTAGCCTTAATATTTTATTATTAATAATATATCTAATAATAATTATAGTTAATAATTTCTCTAATATTATCTTAATCTTATTATTATTAAACAAAAATCCAAAAAAGAAGAAAATAATAACTATAATAGGCATAATACTATTAATATCATACTTTTTCCTAATGATATCTGTAACTAAACCAAATAGTGATTGCATAAATACAAATAACCAAACTAAAGAAGAAGAAAAAATAAAGCCATAAAACACGCTTTATTTTTCTTTAGTATCAAATATCATTGGCATAATTATAGGTCTTCTACCAGTTTCTTCTATAATAAATGAATTAACTTCTAAAATAATTCTATTTTTTAAATCAGTTAAACTAAATATAGCTTTTTTTAGTTCACTATTCACAATGCTTTTAACTTTATTTTGAATACTACTTATTAACTCTTGATTATCATTAACTACTACAAATCCACGAGTAGTAATATTAGGTTCAAGTAATAACTTACCTTTAGAAGAGTCGATATTTATAATAACAACTAAAACTCCATCAGTACTCATTATCTTTCTATCTCTAATAACCGCACTTCCAATGTCTCCAATTCTTTTACCATCAACATAAATATCATTAATAGGAATACTTTTAGCAACTCTTACCCCATCTTTAGAAAGTGCTAACATATCTCCATTTTTTAAAACAAAAGTATTTTCTTTAGGTATTCCACAATCCATTGCTAACTTAGCATGCTCTTTTAGCATTCTGTATTCTCCATGTACTGGCATATTTTATCATATTTAAATAAGAAATTATTTCATTTCTACTGTGTATTTTCCTTTTAACTCATCTTGCTTAGCATGTCCACTTGTATGAATATCTGCTTCATTTGAAGTAGTATAAACTTCTGCTCCCTTTAAATAAAGTTTATTAATAACCCTATTTATACTCATAGCATTACCTGGTATTGGACTAGAAGAGAAAATAACAGTATCATCTGGCATTAAAGTAATATTAGCATCACTTCCATTAGCTATCCTACTAAGCGCAGCAAGAGGTTCACCTTGACTACCAGTACACAAAAGACATACATTTTGAGGTTTCATCCTATTTGCTTCATCACTTGTAATAAATACACTCTTATCTTTAATAAGCCCACAACTCTTAGCAATCTCTATACTATTAATCATACTTCTACCAAAAGCGGCAACTTTTCTATTGTTCTTTCTACAAGTTTCAATAATATGAATAACTCTATAAATATTAGAAGCAAAAGTAGCAAGAATAATTCTTCCCTTACAACCTCTTATAATATCAGAAAGGGCTTCGTCTACATCACTTTCACTTGTTGAAAACCCAGGAACTAAAGCATTAGTTGAATCACTCATTAAAAGCTTAACTCCTTCTTCTCCAATTCTAGCCATCTTCCCTAAATTCGCCATTGGCCCAATAGGTGTCAAATCAAACTTGAAGTCTCCAGTAGTAACAACTCTTCCATTAGGTGTCATAACACTTATACCATAACTATCCGGTATTGAGTGAGTAGTCCTAAAAAATTCAATCTTAAAATGCTTAAATTGTGGTGTCATATCTTCATCAATTACCACTATATTTGAATATTTTACTCCTCTATCTTCTAACTTATTCTTAATAAGCTCACTTGCAACCTTAGGTGCATAAATAATAGGAATATTTAAATGATTTAACACATAAGGAATTGCCCCTATATGGTCTTCATGTCCGTGTGTAATAAATAAACCCTTAATCTTTTCTTCATTTTGCTTTAAGAAAGTATAATCAGCTAGCACATAATCTATTCCAAGTAAATCATCTTCTGGAAACATTACCCCAGCGTCTATAATTATAATTTCATCTTCATGCATAATTGCATACATATTTTTTCCGACTTCACCAAGTCCACCTAAAGCGAACACAAAAGTCTCACTTGTTTGTGATTTCATATTAAATTACCTCCAATTTCTTAAAAAGAAAATCTCAAGTACTTATAATTATACTATAAAATACTAAAAAAGTCTATCAAAACTTTTTGTGCTTGCAAAAAAATAGTACTATTTGCTATAATTATGTAGGAGGGTAACTATGGGAATATTTGACAAACTAAAAGGATTATTTAACAAACCAGAAGAAAAAAAAGAAGAAATAGAAAAATACGAAGAGGGATTATCCAAAACAAGAGATAACTTTGTAAGTAAACTAAACTTACTTGGTTTAAAATTCACAAAAATAGATGATGCTTTTTATGAAGAATTAGAAGAAATCTTAATAATGGCCGATATTGGGGTGAAAACAACAACAGATTTTATGAATAGACTAAAGTCTCGTGTAAAAAGTGAAAACATAACAGACTTTAATTACTTAAAAGAAGTAATAGTTGATGAATTATTCTTAATATATGTAGGAAATGACCAATTAACAAGTAAAATAAATTATAATAATGAGGGTCTTTCTACTATAGTATTTGTAGGAGTAAATGGTGTAGGAAAAACAACAAGCATAGCAAAACTAGCTGACCGCATAAAAAAAGAAGGAAAAAGCGTAATTCTAATAGGCGCAGATACCTTTAGGGCTGGTGCAGTAGCCCAACTTCATGACTGGGCAAATAAACTAGGTGTAGACTTTTACGGAAG
>CANRHY010000103.1 GCA_947630515.1 uncultured Bacilli bacterium | reverse complement strand
AGAAAAACCAAAAACATTAGCAGAACAACTATATGAAAAAATGAAAGAGCAATACCCAAATACAATAGATACAAAAAGAACACATTTTAATAATGTTGTAGGAGAGAATGATATCAATCCAAATAATACCTATGATGTAAGTGGAGTGTATAAAGAAACAGGAAATTTCACTGAAGATGGGGAAGATGTATATTACTATTCAGGGAATGTAACCAATAACTGGTTATCATTTGCAGGGTTTTACTGGAGAATAATTCGTACAAATGAAGATGGAAGCATAAGACTATTGTATGGAGGACTAGAGGCTAATAAAGGAAATAGTACAAATCAATATATAGGAAGTACAAGAACTTACAACGGAACATATAATGATACAATGTATGTAGGATTTAAATATGGAACAAGTGGAAGTCTAAGTAACAATAGAACAAATGGAACTTATTCACCAATTCTTGGCGCAGATGGAGATACAAATGCAGCAGGAAGTAATGTAACATTAAATGGTTGGTATAATACAAATTTAAAGAAGAGTGATGGACAAACAAATTATGAATGGGATAAATATATTAGTAGAACAGCAATATATTGTAATGATAGAGCAGTACCAAATGTGTACTATGGCACAAATAAGGAATTCTATTATGGAGCGGCATTAAGATTAACAGCTAATAGTTCAAGATATGGAGGAGTTAGTAACGCAAGTAATTATCACCCAAGTTATAAATGTGGAGTAGATTATAAAGGTGATTTAATAGAAAGTTCACAAGCTGAAGAAGACAAATTCAGCGGAGTAAATAGTAAAGCTAAATTAGAAAATCCAATAGGATTAATAACAGCAGACGAAATAGTATTTGCAGGAGGAAAAGCAGGAACAAATAGTTCAAAAGCATATTATTACTTAACTGCAGATGGTCAAAATAGTGCCACTGGCTCAAACTGGTGGTGGACAATGAGTCCGTGTCACTTCAGCGGCGACGCGTACGTGTTCTTCGTGCACGGCTCTAGCTTCCCTGGCCTCTTGGTCCGGGACAGCGTCTACTTCACTTACGCCGTGCGTCCGGTAGTTTCTCTGAAATCTTGCGCTATATTGAGTGGGAATGGCGATGTTGATTCTCCATATACAGTGTCAATAGATGACAAGTGTGCTAAAGCAGATAATTAGGCTCTTATGAGTCTTTTTCTTTTTGGTTTTGTTTGGTATAATATGTGTGGTGTTTTGTTATGATTAAGATTAAATATAGTGATATAAATTTGTATGATACTTTGTTTAGTGGGCAATGTTTTAGGATGAGTGAAGAAGATGATGGTAGTTATACTGTTATTTTAAGTGATAGGGTTATTAATATTAGAGAAGATAATGGGTATTTGTTAGTTGATAGTAATAATTTAGAGAATTTAGAAGAAGTAGTTAGGTATTATTTTGATTTAGAAAGAGATTATGAAAGTATTAATAGTATTTTAAGTAAAAATAAGATATTTAGAAGTAATATTAATAAATGTAAAGGGTATAAGATATTAAAGCAAGATAAGTTTGAGATGTTTATTACATATATTATTAGTCAAAATAATAATGTTAAGAGAATTACAGGTATAGTTAATAAATTAAGTGAAAGATATGGAGAAAAGGTTATTTTTAGGGATAAAGAATACTTTTTGTTTCCAAAGTATGAAAGTATTAAAGATATAAGTGTAAATGAACTTAGAAGTTTAGGGTTAGGGTTTAGAGATAGTTATGTAAGAAGTGCATTAGACGTGTTAAATAGTGATAGTATGTATTTAGAGAAGTTAGATTTTATGGATACAGAAAGTGCTATTAAGAGTTTATGTAGTATTAAGGGTATTGGTTTAAAGGTAGCTAGTTGTATTTTATTATTTGGGTATGGAAGGTTTGATACTTTTCCTATAGATACTTGGGTAAAGCAATTTGTTTCAAATAATTTTAGTATTAAGAGTGATATTAATGCAATAAAAAAATATATGAAAGAAGAATTTCATGAATATTCAGGAATTGCTATTCAATATTTCTTTCATATAGAGAGGAATAAGAATTCTTAATAATGATAGATTTTCTTTTGATATGACTCTAGGTTAGTGGACTCTAGTACATTAGGGTCTATCTTTTTTATTTCTTTGTATGGGTTTATGTTATCTTCTTTTGTTATTATTTTTTTTAATATATAAATTAAATCTTTTGATAATCCAATGCTTTCTAAATAACTAAGATAATCTAAGTATTTGTATTCATAGTTTAGATAGTTATAAAATCCACTAGTTCCACCTAATGTATTTAGTATAATCATTATATAACAAAATAAATCAGTGTTTCTATTTGGTATTATAAATTCTTCATTATCTAGTGGATATTTATTAATTGGATATGGGTCTATTTCTGATAAAAGAATGCTAGACATAAGATAGTGTGACCTTATGTTTTCGTGATTTTTTATGCTAAATCCATCTGGGTCTATTATTTTTATTTCATTATTTACTACCATTATATTTCCTTCGTGTAAGTCTCCTATAATTAAATCACTATAAGACTCATTTATTTTTTCTAAAGCATAACCTAACTTATAAAGGTAATTAAATATATTTTTATCTTTATTATCCATTAACACTTTAAGTGTAGTACCATTTAAAAATTCCATTGTATAGAAATGTTTTGGAATGTACTCTAAAGTTTTGTATAAATCTATTGGTAAAAGTAATTCTTTTATTTTTTTTAGTGTACTTTTGTGGTTAAGTAAAGTTTTAATTGTATATAAGTTTTCATATTTAATACGTTTCATTAAAGAATTATCTTTTACTAAAAATCTATCATATGTTTTTAATGTGTTTAATTCTTTTTTTGTTATTATTTTTGTCATTTTTCCCTCTTTTTATGGATATATATGATATCATAATATAAAATTATTGTCAAAAAATCTATTAAAAATTTAAGTTTTGTGATAATATTAAAAGGGTGAAGTAAGATGTTTTTAATGGCACAGATTATAGGAATTATAGCTATTATATTTTGGGTATTAAGTATTCAAAAAAAGAAAAAGAGCAGTATTTTAATTTTTCAAGTTATTGCTATGACTCTTTATTCTATACAATTTTTAATGTTAGGTGCTTTAAGTGGGGCAGTTAGTGATTTTATAGGTTCTTTTAAAAATATTATTTTTTATAAATATACAAGTAAAGATAAAGGCATTCCTATTTATCATATAATATTATTTGTACTAATTTATGTTTTAATTTTGTTTTTTACTTATCAGGGACTTATTAGTGTAATTCCAGTTTTGATTTCGTGTTTATATACATTTAGTGTATATAGTA
>CANRHY010000102.1 GCA_947630515.1 uncultured Bacilli bacterium | reverse complement strand
AGAGAGTTAGTGGAAGGTGTAAACTAATAGAAAGAACATATATGAATCACTTCTGATGTTCTTTAGGGATAAGCTAAAGACGCATATAGTGCGTTATAAAGAAAAGTTAAAGTTATATATAGGATGGTACCGTTACTTTGCGCCTAGATATGACTTTTTATTTTTAAGGAGGGAAAATTATGTTTAAAGAATTATCTAAAAAAGGAGCACATGAAAGGGAACTTGAAATACTTAAGACTTGGGAAGAAGAAGATATTTTTAATAAGTCAATAGAGAGTAAAGATAAAGACAATAATTATGTGTTTTATGATGGACCTGCCACAGCTAATGGTATGCCAGGACTTCATCACATGGTTGCTAAATTCATAAAAGATTCAATATGTAAGTATCATGTAATGAAGGGAGAGAGAGTATTAAGAAAAGTAGGTTGGGATACTCATGGACTTCCAGTTGAAGTACAAGTAGAAAAGAAACTTGGATTTAAAGATAAAAATGATATAGAAAAGTATGGAATTAAAGAGTTTAATGAAGAGTGCAGAAAAACTGTATGGGAAAACGAAGAAGCATTTGAAAGACTTACTAATGAAATGGGACAATTTATAGACCTTAAAAATAGATATATTACATATGATAATAATTATATAGAAACTGAATGGTGGATTTTAAAGAAATTCTTTGATGAGGGACTTTTTTATGAAGGACATAAGATACTTCCATATTGTACAAGATGTGGTACTGGACTTGCTAGTCATGAGGTAGCCCAAGGGTATAAAGAAATACCTGTTGATACAGTATATGTTCCTATGAAGAAAAAGAAAGAAGACGTATACTTCCTAGTTTGGACAACTACTCCATGGACACTATTATCAAATGTTGCTCTTTGTGTTAATCCAAATGAAGAATATGTTTGTGTTGAATCTAAAGGTTATAAATTTATACTTGCTAAAAAGTTAGTTGATTCTGTAATAGGAGAAGAATATACAGTTTTAGAAACTTATAAAGGAAAAGATTTAGAGTATACTGAGTATGAGCAATTAATACCTGAGTTAGAAGTAAAAGGAAAAGCTTTCTTTGTAACATGTGATGAGTACGTTACTATGGAAGATGGTACAGGTATAGTACATATCGCTCCTGCCTTTGGTGAAGATGATGCTAAGGTAGGAAAGAAATATAACTTACCTTATGTAAATCCAGTAGGAGAAGATGGCTGTTATACTGAAGGACCTTGGAAAGGTACAAGGGTGTTTGATGCAGACGAATTAGTAATTAAATATTTAAAAGAAAATGATAAATTATTTAGAAAACAAAGAATGGTACATAACTACCCACATTGTTGGAGATGTGATACACCACTTCTATATTATAGTAAACCATCTTACTACCTTGAAATTACAAAAATTAAAGATAAGATTATAGAAGCTAATAAGAGTGTTACATGGTATCCAAGTTTTGTAGGAGAAAAGAGATTTGCTAACTGGCTAGAAAACTTAAATGACTGGGCTATTTCAAGAAGCAGATATTGGGGTACACCACTTCCTTTATGGGTCTGTGATTGTGGCCACTCAGAAATGATAGGTAGCAAAAGTGAATTAGTAGAAAAAGCAGTAGAAGAGATAGATGAGAGTATTGAACTTCATAGACCTTATGTAGATAATATTCATATTAAATGTCCAAAGTGTGGTAAAATTATGAATAGAGTACCAGACGTTATTGATTGCTGGTTTGATTCAGGTTCTATGCCATTCGCGCAATACCATTATCCATTTGAAAATAAAGAACTATGGGAAAGCCAATATCCAGCAGATTTCATAGCTGAGGGAATTGACCAAACTAGAGGTTGGTTCTATTCATTAATTGTAATAGGTGTATTCGTAACTGGAAAGAGTCCTTATAAAAGAGTTTTAGTAAATGAATTACTTCTTGATAAATATGGAAAGAAAATGCATAAGAGTAAAGGTAATGCAATCGAGCCATTTACTTTAATGAATACATATGGCTCTGACGCGATTAGATGGTATTTACCTTATGTAAGCCCTGTATGGACACCTATTAAGTTCGATGAAGAAGGTGTTAAAGAAGTAATAAGTAAGTTCTTTAATACATTAAAAAATACATATAACTTCTTTGCAATGTATGCTAATGCAGACCATTTAGAAGTAAAAGATTTTATAAATAGTAACTCTTATGAGTTAATAGATAAGTGGTTATTAAGTAAATACAATACTCTAGTAAAAGAAGTAACTGAAGCATATGAAGAGTATGATTTAAATAAAGTAGTTAAACCTATAACTTTATTTGTAAGTGAAGATTTATCTAACTGGTATATTAGAAGAAACAGAAGAAGATTCTGGAAAGGTGAATTAGACGAGTCTAAACTAAGTGTATATAAAGTAACTTATGAAGTTTTACTTGGACTTACTAAATTAATCGCACCAATCGTACCATTTATTAGTGAAGATATATATAGAAATCTAACAAATGAAGAAAGTGTACATTTAAGTAATTTCCCTAAGTGTGATGAAAACTTAATAGATAAAAATGTAGAAGAAATGATGGATAAAGTAAGAAATATCATAAGCTTAGGAAGAAATGCTAGAGAAGAAGCTAATGTTAAAATAAGACAACCTTTAAGTAAAGTTATAATTGACGAGAAATTAAAAGATTTAATTGGTAGTATTGATGACTTAATTAAAGAGGAATTAAATGTTAAAACAGTAGAGTATATTAGTGATTTTAGTGATTACTTAAATTATGAAATTAAACCTAATTTTAAAGTATGCGGCCCTATTTTTGGAAAGAATATAGGAGAGTTATCTAATTATTTAAAGAACTTAAGTATAAAAGAAGCTAATGATATAGATGGTAAAGTAGTAACTATAAATGGAGAAGATTATACTTTAAGTAAAGATTATTTAGATATTAGGATGCACTCTAAAGAGGGGTATGATGCTTCAAGTGATGGAGAAGATTATATTGTTTTAGATGTTAATATTACAGATGAATTACTAAGTGAAGGTATATTAAGAGATTTAATTAGAAAGTGTCAACTTTTAAGAAAAGAAATTGGTTTAGATATTTCTGATAGAATTAAGATTGAAATTACTTCTAATGATAATATAAATAAGAGTGTTATTGAGCATTATAAAGAAGAAATAGAAAGTGAATTATTAGCAAAACTTACCAATAATTTAGATAGTGAAGTATTTGATTATACAGATGAATTAGGTAATGAATACTCAATAAAAATAGTTAAACAGTAAAAGAAGGGGCTGTTCAATAATTAAGTGATTAATTTTTGAATTAGTCTCTTTTTTTGTATAGGAAAGTTATACAGAAAATGTAAAAATAATTGTAAATATACATTGACATACGCGAACATATATATTATAATTAAATTATTGATAAGGGGTGATAAAAATGGTTG
>CANRHY010000101.1 GCA_947630515.1 uncultured Bacilli bacterium | reverse complement strand
TTTCTTCCAGCTTTTTTTGATATTTTCTTTGTTAGACTTTTTTCTGGTGCACTTTTAGTTATTTCTTCATTAACTAAAGTGCTCATACCTCTTGTGCCATTTGTTATTGGTTTATATTTCTTTATTGCCATATAAATACCCTCCTAAAACTCTATCTTAGAGCCTTCCTTAAGTTTTACATAAGCTTTTTTGTAAGGAGAAGTAAATCCAGTGTATTTTCCAACTCTTCTTTTCTTTCCTCTTACATTTACAGTATTAATGCTATCAACTTTTACGTTCCATTTTGTTTCGATAGCTTGTTTAATTTCTGTTTTATTAGCTTTTTTATCAACTTTGAAAACATATACATTTTCATTTGATAGGTTATTTGTTTTTTCTGTAATTATTGGTGCTTTGATTTTCTCTATATTCATTATTTAAGCACCTCCTCTATTTTTTCTACGCTAGCTTTGTCTATAAGTAAGTTGTCTGATCCTACTAAATCTAATACGTTAATACTAGTTGGCTCGATTACGTTTATGTTTCTTCTATTTCTTGTTGCTAGTACGATATTACCGTTTTCTCCATCTGTAACGATTAGTGTTTTACCAGTTAGTTTTAATGTATCTAATGTATTAGCAAACTCTTTAGTTTTTGGACTACTTAATTCTAAACTATCTACTACGCATAGATTCTTTTCTTGATATTTTAGTGAAAGAGCACTTTTAATTGCAAGTCTTCTTTCTTTCTTATTCATTTTGATACTGTAGTCTCTTGGAGTTGGTCCAAATACTATTCCTCCACCAACCCAATGAGGAGCTCTGATTGTTCCTTGACGAGCACGTCCAGTACCTTTTTGTCTCCAAGGCTTTCTTCCGCCTCCGCTTACTTCACTTCTTCCTTTTGTTTTGTGTGTTCCTTGTCTTAGTGAAGCCATTTGTAATTTAATTGCGTCAGTTAGTACTACTTCATTAACTTCTACGTTCCATATTTCATCGTTTAAGTTAATATCACTAACTTTTTCTCCGTTTAATTTTACTACATCAACTTTTGCCATTATTCTTCACCGTCCTTTTGTGAAGTTTCTTCTGTTTCTTCTTCTTTATTTTCTTCTTCAGCTACTTCTGTAGTTTCTTCAGTAGATTCCTCTCTTACTTCTTCTGCAATTGTTTCTTCTACAACTTCATTAGTTTCTTCTACAGTTTCTGTAGCTTCAACATTTTTTTCAGTTGCTTCTACTGGTTCAGTATTTTCAGTAACTTCAGTTTCTACTTCCTTGTTATCTACTACTTCTTCAATTACGTAGCTTATTAATTCTTTAGGAGTATTTTTTCCTTCTCCTTTTACAGCAGATCTAATTAATACATAACCTTTCTTAGGTCCTGGTATATTTCCGCTTATTAGTAAGCAACTATTTTCTGTATCTACCATAATTATTTCTAGATTTTGAATAGTTACTTGTTCATTACCCATATGTCCTGGTAATTTTTTACCTTTAAGTACACGCATTGGTCTCATTGTTCCACGAGATCCTACTGCCCTGTGGTAATGTGAGCCGTGTGTCATTGGCCCTCTTGAAAAGTTATGTCTTTTAATTGTTCCGGCAAAACCTTTTCCTTTTGATGTACCTGTTACGTCAACAAGTTCACCTGCATTAAATGTGTCTACACCAATTACTTGTCCTACTTCATAACTAGATACATCTATTCCTTTTATCTCTTTTAAGAAGCGCTTAGGTGTAGTGTTTGCTTTTTTAGCGTGTCCCATTTCTGGTTTATTAGAAACTTTTTCACGTTTATCAAAAGCACCTAATTGAATACTGTTATACCCATCTTTTTCAGTTGTTTTAATTTGTGTAACAACGTTACTATCAACTTCTACAACTGTTACAGGTATTAGTTTTCCGTCAGTTGTGAATACTTCTGTCATTCCAACTTTACGGCCTAAGATTCCTTTTGTCATTTGTTTTCCTCCCTATTTAATTTCTTATAATTTGATTTCGATGTCAACTCCACTTGGTAAATCTAAGTGTGTTAATGCATCAACTGTTTCTTTACTTGGACTATCGATATCGATAAGTCTTTTGTGTGTACGCATTTCGAATTGTTCACGACTATCTTTGTCTTTGTGAACTGCTCTTAGTATAGTGATTTTTTCAATTTCAGTTGGTAGTGGAACTGGTCCTGATACTTCTCCGCCTGTTCTTTTGATTGTATCAACTATCTTACTAGCAGCCGCATCTAATGATCTATGATCATAAGATTTTAGTCTGATACGAACTTTGTCCTTTGCCATCAATTACCCTCCTTCGCCTATTTTCTAATAGACTTGCTCGACGCAAATTACCTGATACTGAATTAAATTTTTACAACTTAACCGGGTGTATCAGCAACCTTGCGCTTCCTAGCAGTCATACATGCTTAATTATATGATAGATTTGCCCAAAAATCAACCTTTTTTTCACAAAAATTTTACAAATTTTTTACATAGAGTACAAAAACGCTTTTGTACAAAAAATAAACCTCTATAAAAGAGATTTATTTAGAGTTTAATTATTAGCTTTTGCACATTGAGCGGAGATTGGTTGCACCACAAATGGGTCAGTGTTTGTTCCGCTAGCCTCAGAAAGCAGAACGCAAGATTTCAGGGAGACTACCGGACGCACGGCGTTGGGGTAGAGGACGATGTAGCCGTCCAACTCGCCAGGGCTGCTTGAGCCGCGCACGCGGAACACGCTCGCGGGGCTGTTGCTGCTGACGAAGTAATGCGGACTCATTGTCCACCAGGGATAAGTACCGGTTATACTATTACCGTCAGCGTTTGTATAATAATATGCATATGGTGATGATAAACTAGTAGCATATTCTCCTCCTGCATATACTATTTCGTCTGCTGTCATTAATCCTATTGGGTTTGTTAATTTAGCTTTGTCATTCATTCCACTAAATTTATCTTCTTCAGCCTGTGTTGTGTCATATAGTTTCTCATATTGATTTGAACTACTTACCTTTACTCCACATTTGAAGCTTGGCCTCTTATTACTATCTAATCTATCTCTTGCTGCATAATACATTGTACTTCCTGAACTATAACTTGAAGTTCCTCTATCATTACAATATACTGCCGTCTTACTTATATAATCTGAATATTCATGATTAGTACCACTTGAAGAACCTGCATTATCATCATAATGTTTCTTAATATTTGAATTGTACCAACCATTTAATGTTTCAGTACCAGTCGAATCACTATCAGAACCTAATATTGTTGAGTTATTACTATTTTTTCTATTATCACTTAAACTTCCTGTACTTCCATATTTAAATCCTACATACATTGTATTACTAGGTGTTTCATTAAACTTTTTATTATATGAGATATATCCTTCAGAAGTTTTACCTTTATCACTTGCTAATCCTGCATAAAGTAACCTTAAACTTCCATCTTCATTTGTTCTTATTATCCTCCAATA
>CANRHY010000100.1 GCA_947630515.1 uncultured Bacilli bacterium | reverse complement strand
AAGCAGATATTTCTATCTACTTTCTACCTTTCTCCGGAAACTTTCGGAAGAACCAGAGCATTTTCGCTCTTTTAGTTTTGTTTATTAATCATCCAATTATCAAATATGTTTGCATTTGAACTTGATGGAGGAGGACTAGCTTTTTCCATTTTTACAATCATTGGTATTTTTAGTATTCTTCCAAATGCTACACAAGTACCTGGTTGTAAGCTTTTTTGTTTTTCTATAATATCTGCTGACATATTTGGTATCATTTTAGTAATATATTCTAGGTCTTGTGGGTGAGTTATTTTAAATATTACAAAGTTATCTGCTTGGCTTATTACGTTACCATTTAAGTCAGTTGGTCTTTGAGTAATAAGGTCTAGTATTACACCATGTTTTCTTCCTTCTTTTGCAATACGTTCAAATATGTTATAACCCATTAAATCAACGTCGTCTCCATCTTTTACGTATCTGTGAGCTTCTTCTAGAATTATGTGAATTGGAATACTTGCACGTGGTTCATTAGTTTTTCCGAATGTTAAGAATATTCTACTAAATATTTTTGTTATTGTTCTTGCAAAACGGTCATCTACGTCTTCTAGGTTAATATTAACTATTTGAGCTTTTTTACCATCTTTTGTAGTTAATAGAAATGCAAGAAATTCTTTTAGGTTATTAAATTTTCTATCTGTAAAAAATTCTGCATTAGAAGAGTTTATTAAGTTGTGTAATTTTACTTTAAGACTTATTGCTTCGTCGTACATATCTGCATTAAGTAAGTATCTTTCACTAAATAAAGTGAAGTTTAATGCTACTTCTAAGTCTTTTAGTCCATAAGTTACGTTAGATGTGTCTATGTTCCAAGTTCTATCTTCTTGTATGAATTTTTCTATATATTCACTTATTATTGTTCTTTCTGCAAATCTTCCTTCTGAATCTATATCAAAGCAGTGTCTAAATACTCTTGTGAAACCTATTCCTGGTACTTCTGTGTCTAGACTTAATTCTTTTGTGTGTGTATTTGATACTATATCAAAGATTTGGTCTCTTATTTTAGCACTTGTTTGGTTTGTATACATTATAGATGTTATTGCTTTTGCTAGTAAGTGGTTTTTGTAGTCATTTACTTCTTTAGAGTCACTTGCAAATATTTTGGCTAATTCTAGTGTGCTTTCTACTATAGATATTTGGCTATACTTAGTGGCATCTAATAAGTTAAGTAAATCATCTATTGTAAGTAAGGAAACTGGAACTTGTAATTTTTCTTCACCAACTAATCTTTTGTTAGTAGTTATAAGTTTGTAATGAAGATTAGGGTTTATTTTGTCTAAGTCTTTAAATGCATTTATGTATTCACCAAATGAGTCAAATATAAACATATTAGCGCGGTAAGGAAGGGAAGGAGTGTTATATACATTTTGTATTATTCTACATATTCCGTAAGTTTTACCAGCACCAGAGTTACCAAATATTGCTGTGTGGTTACTAAATAAATCGTTTATGTTAACTTTTATAGGGAAGTCTTTATATAAAGGGGATACACCTAAAGTAAATGATTCGTTGTCTCCTCCAACTAAAATGGCAAGTTCTTGTTCATTTATTATTCTTACACTTGCATCTAGTGTAGGTTTTTTTAGTAAACCACCTATAAAATTAGTTTCAGTAAGTTCACCTAAAAAGTTTATTTTAGCTTTTCCATCACTTATATCTTCAACTTCTCCTAATATTTTTTTGTCATCATCTACAAATACTACGTGCATGTTAAGTAGGTCTCCCATCATTTTTTTGTCTACTGTAATTTCTACTAATGCAGAGTTTTTGTTGATTGCTATAATACTACCAAACATAAATGTTCACTTCCTTTTATTCTTATCTATTTAATATTACCATAGTTTTGTGATTTTTACAATTTTACAATTACTTGTAAATGTGTGCGTAAAATATATTTACACATAAAAATTGTTTAGTGTCTAGAAAATTAATTTACTTTTTAATATTTAAGTGTTATACTTTTATCAAGATAAGATATGGAGAGTGTGATATGAGGAAAGTTCTACTAGCATTTTTAAGTTTTATGTTGTTTGTGCCTTTTATGAAAGCAGAATGTACTTATAAAGCTCAAGTGGAATTAAATAAGCTTGCTAATTATGTAGAAAGTAGATATGAGTATGACTCTAGTAGCGCTAAGTTTAATGTAATATTTAATAATGTTCCTAAAGAGTTATATATTATGATAAATGATAATGAGTATACATCTAATGAAGAAGGAGAAGTAACTATAAATAATTTTTCATATGGAGAAGTAATAAATGCTAAAGTTTATTCTTCTAGATATACAGAATGCGCAGATTATAATTTAAGATCTATAAATATTAAATTACCATATTTTAATAGTTTTTATAATTCAGATGATTGTTATGGACATGAAAGTTTAGATGTATGTTCTTATCAACTTTTGCCTTATGAAGTTGATAGTGATACTTTTTATAGATTAATTAGAAATGATAAAAAGAAACCTACAGAAACAGAAAAGCAAGAAGAAATAGAAGAAGATAAAAATACATTATTAGATATAGGACTTGATTATGGTGTGCCTATAATACTTATAATTGTTTCAAGTTTAATTGCTATTAGTGTAGGAAATATAATATATAGAAAGCAAAAACATGGAATATAGAAAGGTGAGATATGAAAAAAATTATATTATTTATTATTAGTTTTATATTACTTATGCCTTTTATAAAAGCAGATTGTACATATAAAGAAATGACAGAGTTAAGTAAGCTTGCTAATTATGTAGAGAGTAATTATGAATTTAGTGAAACTAATTTTAATTTTACTTTAAAGTTTACTAATGTTCCTAAAGAGTTATATGTACTTATAGATAATGAAAAGTATTATTCTGGAGTAGATAATACTTTGGAAATTAAAAATATAGATTTTGGTAGAAATTTGAAAGTTACAATAAATGGGTCTAAATATTCTGAATGTTTTGATGAAAGTTATAGAACTATAAATATTCAAATTCCTTATTATAATCATTTTTATGGAAATGATATGTGTATTGGGCATGAAAGTTTAGATGTTTGTTCATATAGATTTTTACCATATGATATAGATATGAATACTTTTAATAGATTAATTTTAAAGAATAGTCAAAGTGAAAGCGTTGAAGAAGAGGAGGAAGAAGAAGTAGTAGAAAATAAAGAAGAAAAGATAACTTTTAAAGAAATAGGAGTAGACTATATTATTCCAGTTTTATTAGTATTACTTTCTGGAGGAGTTACATTTTTGATTGGTAAAATAATTTATAGTAAGCAAAAGCATGGAATATAGTTTGTTTTCTTTTTACAAATATAAATTTTTTTGGTATAATTGTTTTGAAAAGTAGGTGAGGTATGAAAGAGTTATTTAAAGTTTTCTTTTTTGTATTTGTTTTTACGTTAAGTATAAGTGTATTAAATGCTGATTGTGAAGAAGATAAAGAAAATGCTGAGAGAATGTATATTGATACTTTTCCGATTGTA
>CANRHY010000099.1 GCA_947630515.1 uncultured Bacilli bacterium | reverse complement strand
GTTTACTATGAAGATAGATATTCTTACACTTTTTCCAAATATAATAAAACCATACTTAGAAGAAAGTATTATAAAAAGAGCAATAGAAAAAAAATTAGTAGAAATAAATATAATAAACATAAGAGACTTTAGTGAATATAACAATAATCAAGTAGATGATACTCCATATGGAGGAGGCGGGGGCATGGTGCTTATGTGCGACCCAGTCTTTAAAGCAATAGAAAGTGTAAAAGATGAGGACTCTTTAGTAATAATGCTAACTCCTAGTGGTAAAATATATAATCAAGAACTTGCATATGATTTATCTCATGAAAAACACTTAATACTCTTGTGTGGGCATTATGAAGGGTTTGATGAAAGAATTAAAACTATAGTAGATTTAGAAATAAGTATAGGTGATTTTGTTTTGACTGGAGGAGAAGCACCTGCTATAATAGTATTAGATTCAGTTGTAAGACTCCTTAGTGGCGTGATTAGTGAGGAAAGCTTAAAAAGTGAATCATTTACAGATAACTTATTAGACTATCCAGTATATACAAAACCAAGAGATTATAGGGGTTTAAAAGTACCAGAAGTATTAATAAGTGGAGACCATAAAAAAATAGAAGAATATAGAAAAAATGAAAGAATTAGGATAACTTTAGAAAAAAGACCTGATTTATTAAAGTAGGTGGGTAATATGTATTATTTAGAAAGAAAAAATAAGAAAGATAAATTAAAAGAGGTTGGAGAATTTGAAGGAATAAAAGCTACTCCTAAAGTAAATAAAAGTAGTGTAAAAATAGGCTCCGTAATAATATGTGATAAATATTTAAGGAATAAATACGCGATTAGACAACTTAATAAAAAATTTAAAACTATGTATAAAAAAATATACGACTTTCTAAATAGTGATGATGATAGTGAAACTGGAATAAAAGCATGTCTTGGAGAAATAGAAAAAACAAAACAAGCAATATTTAATAGTTATAAAGAAGATTTAAAGAGAAAAGAATATAAAGAATTTTTAGCTAAGATAGTTCTTACTGAAAATGAATTTAGAGAACAATATAAAGAAAGAGAATTTTATAATAATATGTTAAGAGAGGCATATAAGAGAATTAACAATCCATTAATTGAAGAAGAAGTTAGAGGAAAGAGTAGATAACTTCTTTTTTTGTCGCTTAGAAAGCGACAAATACATATATCATATTGATTTAACTTTTAGTAAGATATAAAATGAATATGTAAACACAAAATTAATTTAACATAATGAATACAGTTTACAAAGCATCATTTATATGATAAAATATAAACTAGAAAAAAGGAGGTATGAATATGAATCCAATTGGGCAAAATTTAAGAAAAATTAGACTTTTAAAAAACTTATCTTTACAAAAAGCAGGAGAACTTCTTAATATGAGTGCAACTGCCGTTGCTAAATATGAAAAAGGTGATCTTTTACCTGACTCACAAAAACTAATCGAATTTTCAGATGCTTACAATTGTAGCCCGCTAGATTTTATAAAAAAATACAAAAGTCCAAAAATGAAATTTACTTCATTTAGAAAGAAAAAAAGATTAACTGGGCAAAAATTAGAATTATTAAAGGAATTAATAGAAGAAGAAGTTGCAAAAAATTTATCAGTATTAGAAATGAGCGAAGTATCTATAAAAAAAGTGAAATTACAAAAATATAAATGCAGTAGTTTAGAAGAAGCTGAGTTAATAGGAGAAGAGTTTAGAAACTTTATTAAAATTTCTAATATTCAACCAATATCTGACCTAACTAATAATCTCGAAAATTTAGGAATTGTTATAATAGAAATGAAAAACTTTGATACTCAATTTGAGGGCTTCGATGGATTAAGTGAAATCGTAAATGGTATCCCATTTATAGTGTTACCTGATAATATAAAAGATGGAGCTAGGCAAAGATTTACTATTGCCCACGAATTAGGACACTTAGTACTTAATATAACTAATGAAGAATTAGACGAAGAGATTTTATGCAACAGATTTGCAAGTGCAGTATTAATGCCTAAAAAAGCAGTAATAAATGAATTTGGCCCTATAAGAAAAAATATAAATTTATATGAACTAGCAGCATTTAAAAATGAATATAAAGTTAGTTTTCAAGCTATAGCCCATAGACTAAAAGATTTAAATATAATTTCAGAATATTTATATAAAAAATTAATTATAATTTTAAATCAAAAAATTGGTAAAAATGATCCTGATCCTATTATCCCTGAAAAATCTTGTCAATTTAAAAAAATAGTATATAAATTAGAAGCAGATGAAATAATTTCATTAAATAAAGCCTGCGAACTTTTGGGGATTAATGAAAATGAATATAACAGAGGAAATTATTATTACTGATACTAATATAATTACAGATTTAAGTATTTCCAATCTTCTAGAAGATTTTATAAAAATAGATAATGCATATATTGTAGAGATAATAAAAAAATATGAATTAAATAAAAAAACAGGTAATATAAAATCATTAAAGCAACTTTTGATCAATTAATAGAAGCTGGAGATATATATGAAAATATAAGTAAATTAACAACCTATGACATAATTAATTATATTTTGGCAAGAGACAATAATGCAATTTTAGCTACAGGAGATAATAGGCTAAAAACATATTCTGAAAGCAATGGGGTAAAAGTTATTAGAACACTAGGCATAATTAAACTTATGAAAGATAATAATGTTATTTCTACAAAGAAAGCAATTAATGCCTGTACTTTATTAAAAGAAAATCCTAAAACGCGTATACCAAAAAATGATATTGAAGAATTAATTAAAGAACTAAAGAAAGAATTAATTGAAATCTAGAAATTCATAAAATAAAAAATGTTTGCATTTTAAAAAATATTATCATATAATATAGATGTAGATGAGCCCTGGGACCCGCGTGGACCAGGGATTTTAAATCTTAAAAACTGCTAAATTTAATCAATATTGTGTGATTTATAAAATTGTATATTAAATACTTGCATATTATTAATTATTATCATATAATGTATACGTAAGCTCTGGAAGCCCGTGTGGACCAGAGATTGAAAAAATGTGCTCTGGAAGCCCGTGTGGACCAGAGACTTTTTTTATGAAAAATATTTTTTTCTTGCTAAAATTTAATATGTAAACATGTGTAAATTAAATTGACACTTATTACTTAATTTGCTAAAATTAGATTAGTTGTACAATAGTGATTAGGAGGTAGATACTATAGTAAGAAAAAGTGATATAAATTTTTATTCATTTTAACTTTCTATAGTTTTTTATATCTTAATATCAAGAAGTACACTAGAAAGAAAGGAGAGAGTATGAGGAAACTAAGATTTGGTCTATTAGTTTTAGTTTCAGTACTTTTCTTAACAGCTTGTAGTTGCTCAAAAGCAGAAATGTATACTGTTACTTTTGATAGTAATGGTGGCTCTTATGTAAAATCACAAACTGTTAAAGAAGGAGAAACTGCTGTAAGACCAGATGATCCTACTAGAGATGGTTATACTTTCTTAGGATGGTATCTAGATCTAGATGAGGATGAAGAGTTCGATTTTGATACAGAAATCGAAGAAGATATCACTCTTGAAGCCAAATGGGGTGGTACAGGAAAAGAT
>CANRHY010000098.1 GCA_947630515.1 uncultured Bacilli bacterium | reverse complement strand
TGCTTTTCCTCCTGCAAATACTATTTCGTCTGCTGTTATTAATCCTATTGGATTTTCTAATTTAGCTTTACTATTTATACCACTGAATTTATCTTCTTCAGCTTGTGTACTTTCTATTAAATCCCCAGTATACTTTACCCCACATTTATAACTTGGGTGGAATAAACTATCACTATTTACTCCTCCGTATGAACTTGCCCATGTACTTATTCTTTGTGCTGCTGCATAGTACATTGTACTTTTAGCGTAATAACTTCCCGAAGTTGCTCTATCATTACAATAGATTGCTGTCCTACTTATGTATTTATCATATTCAGGCTTTATATGTTTATTATACCAACCATTTAAGGTTACATCACTTCCTGTGTCATGTGTATCTCCATCTGCACCTAATATCGGAGCTGAGTTTCCATTTGTTCTATTGCTACTTAAACTTCCACTTGTTCCATATTTAAATCCTACATACATGGTATCATTATATGTTCCGTTATAAGTTCTTGTACTTCCTATATATTGATTTGTACTATTTCCTTTATCACTATCTGGTCCTCCATACAATAATCTCAAACTTCCATCTTCATTTGTACGTATTATTCTCCAGTAGTATCCTGCAAATTTTACCCAGTTGTTTGTTACATTACCTGAGAAGTAGTATACTTTATTTCCTCCCTCTGTGAAATTTCCACTTATTGAATATGCTCCACTTACGTCATAACTAGAGCCAGCACTACTATCATTCTCTCCTACTACATTATTAAAATGTGTTCTTTCTCCTTTATATATACTTGCAAACTTAGTTTCAAATGAGTCTGCTAGTTTCAAGCCTTTATTTCCAAATGTTAATGTACAAATTTCTGTTTTAGTTACTCCTGATACTGTAACTGAAACTTTTCCATCAACTACACTCACTTTAGTTTGAGAACCACCAGTACAACTGGCTGTTGAACCATCAGCTTGGTGGTCACCATCTGGTGTTCCTGTAAATGTTGCTGTACCATTATGTCCTACAGCTAAAGAACGAGGTTCGTCTATTGTACCAGTAGTTGAAGCCATTGTTACAGTATAACCATCTTTAAAATTAACAGTACAATAATCAGGAACTTTAACATTTTTTAAAGTAATTGTATTATTTGAATAAGACCAAGTTGCGTCTGTTCCATTCTTACAAGTAACTTTATCAACAACTTTTTTACTTAATAATGACTCCCAAGTTTCATTAGTAGGTTTATTATCTACAGTATATGCTATTAAATTAATATCACTATTAGGATTAACAACATATGGGTCTTCTTTTGTTCCACTACCACTTACTGTAATTTCAGTTTGTAAATATATAGATGGTCTAAGTCCACTCTCACCTGAAGATACATCTTGTACCCCACTCATAGTGGCTTTTTTAACTGTATCATTATCAGTTATAAAATACTCATTTTCAGGTTTTAAATACGAATCTATTCCCCCTATTTTATCATATTCATATTTACTAATTAATCCAATATTTGAATAAGTACTTGACTCTTCACATGAACTATCACTACAATTAAACTTCTTAGTTTTATATACTATTTGTTCTTTATCTGTTAAACCCTCATAAAAGGTAGATAATCCACTTGTTATATCAGCATAAGCTACAGTATTATCTTTAGTACTTATTATTTTTGCTATTGCTTTATTATCTATATAATAAGAACCTAATATCCTCCATATATTTTGTTCCTTATCATCATTAGCTGGATATTGTAAATAATTATTTAAACTACCTCCACCATATAGACAATAATTTTCTTCTTCTGTAACACAACCAGTAGTCTCTTCTATTAAATCCACTAATCTATTTGACTTAGCTTCACTTCCCTCTTTATAAGGACCTGTAACTGTTACAAATCCATTATCTAAATTAATTTGAGTATATGCATTAAATGTATATCCACCAAATACCCCAAATTTTACTGATACATTATTTTTACCATTAGTATTATCTACAACTACCCTAATAGTTTTAGAATAAGTACTATTTGTATCATATGCTTTAATATACTCTTGACTTGTCCATGGAGTCCTATCTGTATATTGCACTACTACTTCATTACCAACATTACTATTATTATAAGCTAAAGTAAATCTACTATCTATACCATTTACACTTGATACAGTAATATAGAAAAATGCTTTTTGTCCTGTTGATACTGTTACAGTATCATTATTAATTGTGCTACCAGTATTACCATCTTCCTTAATACTAATGCCATAATTAAGTTCTGCTACTAATAACTCACTAGCCCTAACTTCTTTTGTAGTTACTACAAAGTACGCATAACTAGAAATAGTTAATGCACTAAGTAAAACTACTACAGAAAAAAGTGCTAAAAACTTCTTTTTGAACTTAAAGTTCCTAAAAAAACTTCTTATACTACGCATATAAAAATCACACCCTTACATATTTTATAAATACATTATAAAACATAAATGAATTAATTTCCACAAAAATCGACAAAATTTTTAAAAAAATTTTTATGTTGATAACTCATTTATTTAATTTTCCCAGTAAAAATGTGAATAAATAAATATTTTTTAAATGTTTATAATTTTAAATTTTCTATTACTACCTCTTAAATTATATCACAAAACCAATTATATACAGATATATTTATATTTACTTTACGTAAAATTTTGCGTAAAATTGCACTTTTTTCAATTAAAAAAAAGCGTTTCAGGGTATTTTTTTCGTATTAGTATATAGAGGGTGATAATCATGAAAAAAATTAAAGAAAATATTAATACCAATCTTAAAAGTATATACAAAAATGCATTTGATAAAAATGGAAATTTCAAAAATTTTAAACAACAACTAAAAGATTTTTATAACCATCAAACTTATAAAGGAGAAAAATTACTTGTTCAACTTAACAATAGTGGATTAGAATATGCAAATATTACTAACGTTCCACTCGAGATAACCGAACATGCAATAAAAAGCCATAATATTCCTATAAATATAATTGAAAATCTACCACAAGAATTAAAGGATAGTGTTTTAGCTTTAGATTCTATTTCAAGACCTGAACTAAATGCAAGAATTATAATATTAAATAAAACGAATATAGATGGTTCCCCTTACATTGTAGCAATACATCAAAAAAGAAATTCTAATAATTATTGTATTAATAAAGTGAGTTCAATTTATGAAAAAAACAATATTCAAAATTTTATAAATCAAACTATATTAAAAGGAGGAAAAATTTACAAAAATGAAAAAACTAATAGTTGGTTACTCTTCAATAAGCTCCAATTGCTCAAGGAGAATAACCAACTATTAGTAGAACAACTTAATAAATAAATTGTTCATTACTTACATTATATTCTATTACACTTATAATGTCAAGAACAAAAATGATTTATAAATAAATCATTACAAACCTCACGATTTGTTTTTTCTCTTTCATTGGATAGTCCTGCCCTCCAGAGACCAATTTCCGATAGTCGCTACCGTACTTATTAATATTTTTAATTTATTTTTAACTCATTTGTTCAATATATATCTTTATTCCTTCTATTAATATATTTATACTTGCATTTATATCTCTATCTATTTCATTAAAGCATTTTTCGCATACGAATTTTCTTATATT
>CANRHY010000097.1 GCA_947630515.1 uncultured Bacilli bacterium | reverse complement strand
TAATCCTGAGCCAGGATCAAACTCTCAATAAAAAAATCTATTCGATTTTCTGGAATTGATTTTTGTTTAAATCCTAACTATAAAACTCATTTTCATTTTACTTAGTTTTCAAAGATCATTTCTTGCTGATTTTTCTTGGTTGCTTATATAATATATCAAACTCAGATTTCAATGTCAACATTTTTTTTAATTTTTTTTATTTTTTTTACAATGTTCGACATTTCCTTAATAAATAAAGGTTTTTCTGAGGTGTTGGTTTCTCTTTTCGTAACCAACGGCTAATATATTACCACTATCTGTTAAAGTATGCAAGTGTTTTTTTAATTTTTTTTCAAAAATTTAATTTTTGCATATGAAAAGTTAATTTTTGTAGTGCTTTTCTTAACTTTTCTAACTTATTATATGTATAAAAAAAGAAAAGATTACTATTTATTTATCTTTTGATAAATTTTAAAATAGTAATCTATTACGCGTTTGTCAAATGGGCTTATTCCCTTTCTTTTCATTTCAATAAGATTTGTAAGTTCATATTTTATTATTTCATTTATTTCATAAGGATATTTCATTAGTTTTTTATGATAGTTATATTCATTTCTATCTAATACTCTAAATGCTCCATCTGGAAAAACTCTTAAGTCTAAGTCGTAATCTATATATTTTATTACACCATTATCTATTACAAAAGGACTCGCTATATTGCAGTAGTAAAATAATCCTGTCTTTTTTAGTTGGGCTATTATGTTAAACCATCTGTTGGTGTAGAAAAACATTATTGCAGGTTCTTTAGTGTGCCAACTTCTTCCATCTTTTTTTGTAACTAATACATTATTATTACCTAATACTATATAATCTTCTTTTATATCTAACACAACTGCTTTATCCCATGTCTTATAAATCATGCCATTGTGTTTGTAACAGTGAATTTTGATTACGTCTCCAATATTTATTCTCATTGTAACGCACCCTCTCACTAATTACATTATACCACAAGTTAGCAATATATCAAAAGAATTTTATTTAAATGCTTTTATAGCGCTTATTAATTGGGTATCACTTTCATCCTCTAAACCTTCGTAAAACTCTCCATCTATTTCAATATCAGGGTTTAATCCTACTTTGTTTATTTTGTTTCCGTTAGGTGTTAGCCAGTAAGCAGTAGTATATTTTACCATACCTCCACTATCTAACTTTTCTGTTTCTTGTACAGTTCCTTTGCCATAACTTTTTGTTCCTATAAGCGTAGCACCATAACTTTCTTTTAAAGCCGCAGCTAATATTTCTGAAGCAGAAGCACTACTTCCGTTTATTAATACTCCTACTTTATAGTTTCTATTTTCTGATGTTTCATCTTTATAGTATTTAGTGTTGTTTTTATTTTCTAAGCCATATAAATTTTTCCCTTTTTCTATGAATAGAGAAGCTATGTCTACAGCAGAGTTCAAGTATCCTCCCCCATTTGACCTTACATCTATTAAAAGGCTTTTTATACCGTCTTTTTCAAGACTTTCAAGGGCTTTTTTAAATTGAGTGTATGTTGTGTTAGAGAATGTTGAAATATAAATATAGCCTACATTATCATATTTTTGAGACGTTACTGATGGTATATAGACATTTTTTCTTTCTACTGTTAATGTTTTTGTTATTCCACCTCTATTTACGCTTATTTCTATGTTACTAGCGCCATCTGCTTTGATTAGGTTTGATATTTCATCTGCGTCAGACTCAGCTACATCTTTGTCATTTACTTTAACTATTATATCTCCTACTTCTATACCTGCATTACTTGCTGGGCTATCATTAAATACTGTAACTACTACAACTCCTTCTTCTCTTTTAGTTATTTCTACACCAATTCCGTAGTATTCACCATCTAATCTATCGTTTAAGTCCTCTGTTGTTGTTTCGTCTAAATACTCTGTATATGGGTCTCCTAAATAGCCATACATGCCTTTTATTGCAGAATTTACTAATTCTTTTTCATCTACTTTTTCTACATAGCTACCCAATATGTTCTTGTATGTTTTTTCTATTTCATCTAGATAGTTAGTTTCTGTTTTGGTAGTAGTTTTGTTTTCCTTATTAATATTATTATATACTATAGAACCGCTTATAACTGCTGCAGATAGAGAAGTTATAACTAATATTACTAATAGTTCTATTAAGTTTAATGTTATTTTCTTTTCATCTGTTTCTTCTACTTCTTTTTTTATTTTTACTTTTTTTGGTTTTTCTTCTTTTATTTTTTTCATATGTATCACACCTTACTATATATAATATTAACACAAAGAGGTTTGTTATTAAAGAAGTATTTTTATTTTTTGTAAATTTTCACAATTAGAAAAAACTTCCTTTTGGGAAGTTTAAACTAATTCAAGAACTACTTCTAAAGCGTCATCGCCTTTTCTTTCGTTTAGTTTTATTATTCTAGTGTATCCACCATTTCTATCTTTGTATCTAGGAGCAAGTTCATCAAATATTTTCTTAACTGCTTTAGTATCATTTTCAAGAAATGCTAGGGCTTTTCTTCTAGAATTTAAATCACCTTTTTTACCGTAAGTTATCATCTTTTCTACAAATTTCTTAGTTTCTTTAGCTCTTTCTTGTGTTGTTGTTACTTTTTCGTTTTCTATTACAGTTTTTGTAAGATTTGATAATATACTTCTTCTAGCTCTTGTTTCTCTATTTAATTTTCTATATAATGCCATAAGTACCTCCTATTCGTCATCACGGAACTTAAGTCCCAATTCTTTTATTTTATCCATTACTTCTTTTAATGATTTTTTACCTAAGTTTCTTATTTTCATCATTTCTTGTTCAGTCATAGCTGTAAGGTCTTGTAATGTATGGTGACCAGCTCTTTTTAAGCAGTTGTATGCTCTTACAGATAAGTCTAATTCTTCTATTGGTGTTTCTAGAGTCTTTTGGATAGGGTCTTCTTCTTTGTCTGCTAAAAGTCCTGTCATATCTGCTATTTTGTTTAGTTTTGTTAATATATCTAAGTGTTCCATTAGTATTCTACTTGCAAGTGCAATTGCTTCTTGTGGTGTCATAGAACCATTTGTATACACTTCCATTATTAGTTTATCGTAGTTTTCACTTTGTCCTACACGGGCAGGCTCAACTTCATAACTTATTCTTTCTATTGGACTATATAGTGAGTCAATTGGAATTACACCTACTTCAGTAGATTTCATTTCTTTTCTGTTGTCTCTAGCGTCAACGTATCCACGTCCATTAGATATAGTTATTTCCATATCTAGGCTTCCACCTTTTGCTAAGTTTGCAATTACTAAATCTTTATTTACTATTTCAACGTCAGCGTCTGGTGTAATGTCAGCAGCTGTTACAACTCCTTCTTTGTTTGCTTTTAGATATAATTTTTTATCTTCTTCAACATAGTTTTTTACAACTAATTTTTTCATGTTTAGAACTATTTCAGTTACATCTTCTTTTACCCCATCAATTTTTTGGAATTCATGAAGTACTCCCTCGATTTTTACTGCTTTTACAGCACTACCAGGAAGATGGGCTAACATAACTCTTCTAAGAGCATTTCCTATAGTAGTTCCAAATCCTCTTTCAAGTGGTTCTAATACAAATTTTCCGTAAAAATGGTCTTCTGAATATTCAA
>CANRHY010000096.1 GCA_947630515.1 uncultured Bacilli bacterium | reverse complement strand
GGTTTGACCCACTAGATATGACCACACTTCCTGATGAAGATATAAGTTATAGTGAAAATTTAAAGGTAAGTGATAGTGATAAGAAATTATTTTATATTAAAGAGATAGTGGAAAGCGCTAAAGGGGAAGAGAGTTTAAAGGTAAAGAGTGATTTCTTTAATTTATTAGATAAGTTAAGAGGACTAGGTTACAGTGTAGAAGAGGTAAGTTTTGATAAGGCTTTGTTAGAAGCAATATATCCCGTGTACTTTATTATTTCATGTGCTGAAGCAACAAGCAATAATTCTAATTTAACAGGCTTTATTTTTGGACCAAGAAGTGAAGGTAGTACTCCAGAAGAAGTAATGAAGAATACTAGAACAGAAGGTTTTGCTGAAATGATTAAGAGAAGGTTTGTTATAGGAAGTTATATTTTACAAAGAGAAAATCAAGAGAAGTTATTTTTAAATGCTAAGAGAGTTAGAAGAATGATAGTAGAAAAAATGAATGATTTAATGAGTAAGTATGGTTCACTTATTTTACCTGCTGCTTCTTCTTGTGCTCCTAAGATAGAACCAGACAAGGAAGTAGATAAGTTAGGTAGTGAGTATTTACTTTTAGAAAATCATTTAGCTATTGGAAATTTTGGAGGATACCCAAGTATTACGTTACCTTTTACTTTTGTTAGTGGTATGCCTGTTGGAGTAAATATTACTTCTTTACAAAAACAAGATGCGTTAGTTTTATCTATAGCTAGTGAAGTAGAGAGTGTGACAGGACTTAAAAATTTGAGTGTAATGGAGGGTAGAAATGTATAAAGCAGTTATTGGACTTGAAGTACATACAGAATTAAATACTAATTCTAAAATGTTTTCAGGAAGTAAAAATGAGTATTCTAAAGTACCTAATGAAAATATAAGTGTTATAGATCTTGCTTTTCCTGGAATATTACCTCTTCCTAATAAAGAGGCTGTTAGAAAAGCAATAAAGTTAGCCCTTGCTTTAAATTGTAAAGTTCCAAGTGAGGTTATGTTTGATAGAAAAAACTATTATTATGCAGATTTACCTAAAGGATATCAACTTACTCAAATGAGTAAACCTTTTGGAAAAGAAGGGTATTTAGATATAGAAGTAGATGGTAAAGTAAAGAGATGCTACATACATCAAATTCATTTAGAAGAAGATTCTGCTAGTTTGGACCACTATGAAAATTATTCATTAATTAATTATAATCGTGCAGGTATTCCTTTAGTTGAGATTGTAACCGAGCCAGTATTTAATAGTGAAAAGGAAGTAGTAGAGTTTTTAGAGAATTTAAGAACTGTTATAAAGTATTGTGATGTATCTGAAGCATCTAGTGAAAAGGGACAACTTAGGGTAGATGTTAATATTTCTTTAATGAAAGAAGCTGATACCGAGCTTGGTGTAAGAGCAGAAATAAAAAATATTAATTCTTTTAATGCAGTTAAAGAGACAATTTTATATGAAATTAAAAGACAAACTGAAGTGCTTTCTAGTGGAGGAAAAGTAATACAAGAAACTAGAAGATGGATAGATGATGAGAAGATAACTGTTTCTATGAGAGAAAAAGTAGATGCTATAGATTATAAATATTATGTTGAACCTAATATACCTGTAGTTAAGTTAAGTGAAGAATTTATTAATGAAATAAGAGAAAGTATTCCAGAGTTACCTTATCAAAGATATATAAATATAGGTATTACAGAAAAAGATGCTAAGACTATTGTTAGAAGTAAAGAGTTAAGTGACTTTTTGGAAAGTGTTATTTCTTTAGGCGGGAATGCAAAAGAAGCTACAAACTGGATTACTACTAGGTTACTAGGGTATATGAGTGCTAATTTTGTAGGTTTAAGTGAAGTTTATTTAACACCAGAAATGTTAGTTAGTCTTATGAATATGGTAAGTAGTGGTAAGATTTCTTCGCAACAAGCAAAAGAAGTATTTAATGATATTTTAGAACTTAAGAAAACACCAGAAGAGATAGTTAAAGAAAAAGGTTTAGAGCAAGTAAGTGATGAAGGGGTTATATTAGATTTAGTTACTAAAGTACTTGATAATTTTACTAAAGAAGTAGAAGAATATAAAAATGGTAAAAAGAATTTACTTGGATTTTTAGTAGGACAAGTTATTAAGTCAAGTGGAGGTAAAGTTAATCCAGCTTTAGCAAATAAGATTTTAACTGAGGAGATAAATAAAAGGTGAGTATAATAGACATATTTACGAATAGACACGAGTTTATTTATGGAGAAAAGGATAATATAGATTCATTTACTAAAAAGATAAAAGAGTATGATAGTGATTTATTTGTTGTAGTTTTAGATAAAATAGGTTTACCAGAAAGACGTGAAAGTAAAGACTTAGATTTTATTAAATTAGGAATTGCTAGTAATGAATATTTTAATTTAACAATATTATATAATGTGTTAGTTAAGTTAAGAAATATTAGTGATATAGATATTAAATTAAGAGATGTTTTTGATAATTTTAATAAATATGTTATAAGGGATAAAGAAAAAGTAAATAGTATAGAAGAATTAATTAATATAGTTAAAAGATCTAGGAATATTTGGGAGAGTAGTTATTTAGAATATTTAGATAAACATAAAGATATAAATATAGAAAGTATTCCTATTCCATTTGTAAATTCTATAGAGTTTTTACTTAGAAATATAAGAGACGCGATTAATTATAATAGATATTTTATTATAGTTATTAAAAATGAGGATAATATTAGTAGTTATTCTTATAGAGTTATAAATAGTTTTATTAGTTCTAAATATAATTCTATTATTAGTATTAAAGTTTTAACTTCATATGAAGACTGGAAAAATTATATAGATATAAATGGAAACTTTATTCAATTTATACATGACTACGATATATTAGAGTTAGATAATAATTATAAAAAGAGATTAGTTAAAAATTATTAGAGAAATCTAATAGTTTTTTAATATAAAAAGGAAAGTTGCTTAGAACTTTCCAGAATCACTTTGGCTCCCGTCTTACTAAAAAAGTAGAGGGTCAAGTTAAATACATCTTACCATAAGGCTATTTACCTTATCTACAATAAGTTTATATTTATGAATAAAAGAAAATTTGGTCTTTTATTTTTGTATTTATTATGGTATAATACTAACTTGTGTTTAAGGGGGAGAAAAAGTATGTTAGATAAATATGGTGAAGAAGTTGCTACTATATTTTGTGAATATTCATTTTTAAATTTTAATTATGAAGAATTTATTAATAAAATTATAGAGTTTACTAATAATAAAAAGTTAAATAAAGATAAGTTTTTGTATGTAGTAAGAAATGGATTTAATTCTATAGCTAGAGAAATGGTAAAGAAAGATAGTAGTGTTATTTTTAATTTTATTCTTTATAATTTAGATAAAGATGGAAATTATGTTAAAGAGTTAGGAAAGTTAGATAAATTTTTAAGAGATATAGAGTATGACGCATATATAGATTTTTATATAAATTTATTAAATAATAGTAAAGTTAATAGTTTGTTTTTAAATTATAAAAAAGAAAATAATAAAACAAATATAGAATTAATAGAAGATTTAGAATGGGCTTATAGTGTAATTAATGATGAGAAAATAGAAGAAAATGTAAGTATTACATATTTTAGTGATACTTTAAAACAATATTTAAGTGATATATCAAAGTATGATCCTCTTAGTAAGAGTG
>CANRHY010000095.1 GCA_947630515.1 uncultured Bacilli bacterium | reverse complement strand
ACAGCAGACGAAATAGTATTTGCAGGAGGAAAAGCAGGAACAAATAGTTCAAAAGCATATTATTACTTAACTGCAGACGGAAGTCAAAGTGCCACAGGTTCAAACTGGTGGTGGACAATGAGTCCGTATGACTTCAACAGCGGCAGCGCGAACGTGTTCTTCGTGAGCGGCTCTGACGACCCTGGCTACTTGAGCAGCAACAACGTCAACTACACTAGCGCCGTGCGTCCGGTAGTTTCTCTGAAATCTTGCGTTCTGCTTTCTGAGTCAAGCGGAACAAACATAGACCCATTTGTGGTACAACCTATAACGGAAGCATGTGCTAGTTCTGATAATTAAATTGTTAAATACAGGTAAATCCTGTATTTTTAGTTGAAAAGAATTAAAGAATTTTATATAATTAGTATGGGTGAAGAAAAATGAAAATATTAAGTGTTAATGCTGGAAGTTCTAGTTTGAAGTTCCAAATGTATGAAATGCCAGAGGAGAAAGTTTTGATTTCTGGTGTATTTGAAAGAATTGGTATAAATGGAAGTATGTATACTATTAAGTATAATGGAGAAAAGGTAGTAAAGGAAGTACCTTTATCTAATCATAAAGAAGCTTTTAGTATATTAATGGATGAATTAATTGGATATAATGTAGTTGAAAGTTTAAATGATATTAAAGCAGTAGCGCATAGGATAGTACAAGGTGGTACTTATTATAGTGATAGTGTTATAATAGATGAAGATGTTATTAGTAAGATAAATGAGTTAAGTGTTTTAGCGCCTCTTCATAATCCTGCTGGTATTATTGGTATTAAAGCAAGTGAAGAGATTATACCAGATGCAGTAAATGTTGCTGTTTTTGATACTGCATTTCACCAAACTATGGAAGAAGAAGATTATTTATATGCTATTCCTAGAAAGTATGAAAGTGAATATAAGATTAGAAGATATGGAATGCATGGAACAAGTCATAAGTACGTAAGTGAAAGAATTAATGAAATTTTAGGAAGAAATGATACTAAAGTTATAGTATGTCATATTGGTAATGGGGCTAGTGTAAGTGCTATTAAAAATGGAAAGTGTGTAAATACAAGTATGGGACTTACTCCAAATGCTGGACTTATTATGGGTACTAGATGTGGTGATATTGATGCGACTATTGTTACTTATATGATAGAAACTTTAGGATTAAGAGCAAGTGAAGTAGAGAATATTTTAAATAAAGAAAGTGGACTTTTAGGAATAAGTGGGGTAAGTAGTGATTCTAGAGATATAGAAGATGGTATTAAGAATAATGACCAAAATTGTATTTTAGCTCAAAAAATGTATGAAAGAAGAATAGTAGATTATATAGCAAAATATTATGTAGAACTAGAAGGGTGTGATGCTATATGTTTCACTGCGGGTATTGGAGAAAACTCTATTATGACAAGAAAAGGTGTAATAGATAAGTTAGGTGTTTTAGGAATAAAACTAGATATAGAAAGAAATAATGTAAGAGGAAAAGAGGCTTTAATTAGTAGTGATGACTCAAGTGTAAGAGTGTATGTAATTCCTACAGATGAAGAGTTAATGATGGCAAGAGATGCTTATAATTTAGTTAAATAGAAAGAAGATAATTATGAAAAAAGAGGTATTAAAAAGAGTTTATGATACTATAAAAAGGTTTAATACTATATATATAGTAAGACATATAGGGCCTGACCCAGATGCAGTTAGTAGTCAAATTGCTTTAAGAGATGCGATAAAGTTAAGTTTTAAAGAAAAACATGTTTATGCAGTAGGGGCTAGTGTATCTAAGTTTAAGTATATTGGTAAACTTGATAAAGTAGATAGTTTTGATTATGAAAATTCATTAGTTATTACTTTAGATGTTCCTAATATTTCTAGGATAGATGGACTTGATTTAACTAAGTTTAAGAATGTTATTAAAATAGACCATCACCCTTTTGTAGAAAAGTTTAGTTCTTTAGAATATATAGACGAAGGGGCAACAAGTACTTGTGAAGTTTTGTTAGATTTATTTAATAATACTAGAATTAAAATGGATAAAATAATTGCTACTACTTTAATTATTGGTATAGTGAGTGACTCTAATAGATTTTTGTTTAGTCCAACTGATGAGAAAGTTTTATATAAAGTTGCTGATTTAGTTAAGAAGTTTAATTTAAATTTACAAGATATATATGCTAAGATATATAGAAGACCTATTAGTGAAGTTAGACTTATGGGATATATTGCTAGTAATATAAAAGTAACTAGAAATAAATTTGCTTATATTATTTTAGATAGTGATATTGTGTCTTCTTTTAATGCAGATGTTAGTAGTGCTTCTAATATGGTAAATGATTTTAATAATATAGAAGAGTTTGTTGTTTGGATGTTTGTTACATATGATGAAAAGGCTTCTATTTATAAAGTTAATATTAGAAGTAGAGGACCTATTATAAATGAAATTGCAGCTAAATATAATGGTGGGGGACATAAATTTAGTAGTGGAGCTAGAGTTAAGACTATGGAAGAGTTAAATGATTTAATAAATGAACTCGATATGACTTGTAAAAATTATAAGGATTAAGATTTGCAAAGTAAAAGTTTATAACGTATAATATAAGTAAGAGGTGTTTATATGGTATTTGATATAGTAGAGTTATCTAATGTTGCAGTTAGAACCAGTCAATATCCTACAGATAATTTACCTGAGTTTTTGATATTAGGAAGAAGTAATGTGGGGAAAAGTAGTTTTATTAATGCACTTGTAAATAGAAAAAATATAGCAAGAACAAGTAGTAAACCAGGTAAAACTCAAACTCTTAATTTTTATAATATAGATAACTTATGTTATTTAGTAGATGTTCCAGGATATGGATATGCTGCAGTTAGTAATAAAAAACAAGAAAAATTTGGTATTATGATAGAAGAATATATTAAGAATAGACCTAATTTAAAGCATGTATTTTTACTTATTGATTATAGACATAAACCAACAGATAATGATTTACTTATGTATGATTTTCTAAAGTATTATAATTTACCTGTTACAATAGTATGTACTAAATATGATAAAGTAAAGAAAAGTGGTAGAAGTAAACAAGATAAGTTAATTAGTTCTATATTAGATATTTCTATGGGAGATGATATAGTTAATTTTTCTAAAGTTACTAAATTTGGAAGAGATAAAATTATAGAAATAATGGAAAGTAAGTTAAAGTAGATTGACTTTAAAAAAAATATATGGTATTATTAGTACCAGAAGTGCTGTGGCTTCCGAATTACACGGAAGGTATAGTACTTTTTTCTTTTGTTATTTGACTTTTAGGTTAGTCTTCTATATAATTAGTTATGGAAGGTGCATATGAAAAGAAAAAAGGGTTTTACACTTATAGAAATTATAGCTGTTATTGGTATTTTAGGGGTAATAATTGTTTTAGTTATTCCACATACAGGTATATTTAAAGATATTACAAATAAAAAATTATTTGAAAGTAAGAAAGAATTAATTTTAGATAATGCTATTTTGTATGCACAAGATAAAAATTTAGAAAATGATAGTGTAATTTATGTTAGTGATTTAATTAAAGATAGTTATATAGAACCAGATGATATGGAATGTAATATAGATATAGGGTGTGTTTATAATCCAGTTGATAATAGTATTTTAAATAATGTAAGTATTAAAGTTAAATTAGTTAATAATAATTATAGTGTTTTATGGGAAGAAGAGGTGAAATAATGAAGAAGACAATATGTTTAGTAGGTAAACCTAATGTAGGAAAGAGTACTCTTTTTAATAGGATTGTTGGGAAAAAGATAAGTATTATAGAAGATATACCTGGGGTTACTAGGGATAGAATATATGCAAGTGGTACTTATAATGATAAGTCTTTTTATGTTAT
>CANRHY010000094.1 GCA_947630515.1 uncultured Bacilli bacterium | reverse complement strand
TACAATATACTTTAATTATGAAGATAAGAAAGATATAGACCAAAGTGAAGATATGGGTCATACTTTAAGTGGAAACTTATATATAACAAAAGGAAGTAAACCAATATTGGTTTCTAACTTCTCAGAAAAAATGCAAGAACAATATCCAGAGACAGCTGAAACACAAAGAAAACACTTTGATAAGACGGTGAATGGCTATCACGATAAGAATAATGATACAGGAAGTTACGATTATAGCGGCGTATACTATGAAGAAGGAAACTTCATAGAAAGTACAGTAGCAGGAACAAACAATTTAAAAGATAAAGTATATTATTATACAGGAGCAGTAGAAAATAACTGGGTATCATTTGCAGGGTTCTACTGGAGAATAATCAGAACAAATGAAGATGGAAGTTTGAGACTATTATATGGAGGATTAGCAAGTGATAATGGAACTGGTACTAATCAATATATAGGAAGTAGAAGACCATATAATCCGAACAGTAAAGATCCAATGTATGCAGGCTTTAAATACGGAAGTACAGGTACATTAAGTAGTAATAGAACAAACGAAACTAATTCATCAATCCTAGGACCAGACGAAGATACGCATGATAGTGAAAGTGACGTAACCTTAAATGGTTGGTATAATAAAAATATAAAAGCTTCATATGGTTCATATATAAGTAAAACAGCAGTATATTGTAATGATAGAGCAACAAGTGCATATAAGACCGGTAGCAGAATGTACTACGCAGCTTATGATAGATTACGAACTAATGAGAGACCTAGTTTCAAATGTGGAGTAAAAGTAAGTAGTTCTAATACATATGATGGATTATATGATGGAACACAATCTGAAGCAGATAAATTCAGTGGAGTAAATAATAGTGCTAAACTAGAAAATCCAATAGGGCTAATGACAATAGATGAGCTAGTTTATGCTGGGGGTTCAACTAATGATGGTGTTCAACAGTCCCCTTATGCTTATTTTATGGGGGCGTGGGGAAGCTCTTGGTGGACGATGTCGCCTGGATATCTTAGGAATGGAAATTCTCTTGTGGTCTTTTATGTTTATGTTGACGGGAACCTAAATACTGCCCAAACTGTCACAGACTCGCTGGTTGTTCGTCCTGTCCTATCTCTAAAATCCTGCGTATCTCTATCAGATGCAACGGGTAAATCAGATGACCCATTCCTAGTACTTCCAATAAGTGATGAATGTGCTCAAGCTAATAATTAGGATATGAAAATATATCCTTTTTATTTTTGATTGATTATTCTAGTGAAATTTAGTAAAATATTCTTAGGGTGATTTTATGGAAGATTTATGGAAAGAAGCTGAAGGAATTAATTCTACTAATGGGGAAAATCCTTCAGAATATTTACAAGAATTAATTAATGAAAATGAAGTAGGAAATAAAACTACAGAGGAAATTATAGAAGATTTGAAGGAATATTACAATGAGTGAGTATATAGATAAAGATTATGATTATGAAAATTGCCTTCTAAAAAATAAACTTAATATAGATAGTAAAACAAAATTAGACCAAGCTGAAAGTGATTTTGCTATCGTTAGATTAAAAGAATTACTTGAAAAAAACTATTTTGAACCTACTAAAGAGTTTTTATATAGCATACATAAGTATATTTTTGGAGATGTTTATCCTTTTGCTGGAACTATTAGAAATGTTCCTATTGTAAAAGAAGAAAAAATACTTAAAAGATTAAGTGTAGATTATATAAAACCTGAAAATATAGATAGTGAACTTGATAATATATTTAAAAGAATAAATAATATTTCACTTGACGACTTAAGTAGTGAAGAAAAAATAGATTTTGTTACTAAAATTATTTCAGATATTTGGAAAGTTCACCCATTTAGAGAAGGTAATACTAGAACTACTTTAGTATTTTTAAGACTTTATTTAAAAAGTTATGGTATAACTTTTAGTAGTGAACTTTTTAGTAGGGGTGGTAATTTTAAATATATGAGAGATGCCCTAGTTGCATCTGCATTTGAAGCAAGTGACTTAGGGGTAGAAAGAAATTATATGTACCTAAAAAGAGTTATTAGTGATATAATAGAAGATGATTTAGTACAAAAAAGAGGAGGATTATGATGGATTTAAAAGATTTATTTAAAGAAAAAGAAGCGTATTTAGGAGAATGTGTTACTATATGTGGTTGGGTTAAAAACAATAGAGATGGTAAAACTTTTGGTTTTATAGATTTTTCTGATGGTACTACTATAAATCATTTACAAGTAGTGTATAGTGATAGTTTATCTAACTTTGATATTGTTAGTAAATTACTTGTAGGTTCTGCAGTAGAAGTAAGTGGTACTATAGTAAAGTCTCAAGGTAATCAAGATATAGAAATGCAAGCAAAAAGTGTTAAAGTATTAGGTACTTCTCCTATAGACTATCCTATTCAACCTAAAAGACATACTAGAGAGTTTTTAAGAGAGGTTGCTTATCTTCGTCCTAGAACTAATTTGTTTCAAGCTGTGTTTAGAATTAGAAGTGTAGCTGCGCAAGCTATTCATGAGTATTTTCAAAGTCATAATTACTTATATGTACATACTCCTTTAATTACAACAGCTGATTGTGAAGGGTCAGATCAAATGTTTAAAGTAACTACATTTGATTTAAATGATGTACCTAAAAAAGATGGCAGTGTTGATTATTCTAAAGATTTATTTAATAAAGGAGCTTATATTACAGGTACTGGGCAACTTCATGGGGAAACTTTTGCTATGGCATTTAAGAAAATTTATACATTTGGACCTACTTTTAGAACTGAAAACTCTAATACTAAAACACATGCAAATGAATTTTGGATGATCGAGCCAGAAATTGCTTTTTGTGATTTAGATGGTCTTATGGATATAGAAGAAGAAATGCTTAAATATGTAGTTTCTTATGTACTAGATAAATGTAAAGATGAGATAGAATTTTGTGATAAATTTGTATCAAACGGACTAATAGATAAATTAAATGGTTTAGTAAGTTCTAAATTTAATCGTATAACACATAAAGAAGCAGTTGATATTTTAAATAATTCAGGTATTAAATGGGAATTTGCTCCAAGTTATGAAGACGATATTGCTAAAGAACATGAAAAGTATTTAACAGAATACTTTAATGCTCCAGTATTTATTACTAATTGGCCTAAAGATATAAAGGCTTGGTATATGAAAGTAAATGAAGACGAGAAAACTGTTGCTGCAGTTGATTTGGAAGTGCCAGGTGCAGGCGAGTTAATGGGTGGTAGTCAAAGAGAAGACGATTACGATAAGTTAATAAGCCGTGCAAAAGAAATGGGAGTAGATATAAATTTAGTAGACTGGTACTGTAATTTAAGAAGATACGGAGGCTGCTATCACTCTGGATTTGGTATGGGATTTGAAAGACTTATTATATATCTAACTGGAGTAGAAAATATAAGAGACGTTATACCTTTTCCAAGAACACCTGGAAGTTGCGAATATTAATCTATTGTTATGGGGGTAAGAAATGTTTAATTTAATAAAAGAGACAGGTAAAATACAAACAGTTACATTTAAAAAATATAAATATGGCTATAAAGAGCGTATTTATGATATTTTAGTAGGTGAAGATAAATATTATCATGTAATATCTGAATACTACAAATTTGACCCATTCTTCAATATGATTAGCGCGATTCCTTCTATAAATGAAGTATATGAAACTAGTAATGAGTTAGGTAAATATGTGAAAGTATACTCTGATGGGGTGAGACCTTTAGCCTTGGTATGTGTTAATGATTACTTTGGCATCTTTTACAAATTTATAAATGTCGATTATGAAAATCGTGAAAATAATAGTGATTATTTACTTAGAGAATATGAAATAACAAAAGAAGAATTTATAAAATTAGTAAAAGAAGATGTAAGCAGCGCTAA
>CANRHY010000093.1 GCA_947630515.1 uncultured Bacilli bacterium | reverse complement strand
CTACAGGTTTCTGGGACCACCCAGAGTCAGAGAAAAATCCATTTACTTGTGAAGATATTATAAGTGGTAGTGTTATACCTAAAAGAGGATATCAAAGATGTTGGAATCGTTGGGCAAGTAATGGTATGGATTATGTTGAAATATTAAGGCATGCTTATCCTGGTACAACTTTAAATACTCCTAGTTGTACAGAAGGTAGTGGAAGTATTGCTACAGGTGACTGGGATAGTTGGACACAAAAAGAAGGTCCATGGGCTCCTAGAAAGATTAATCCTGACGTAAGTAATCAAACAATTTATGACGTTGGATGCTTGATAACGTCAACTGCAAAAATGTTAGCTAATAGTGGTAAACCTTTAGTTATAGATGACTTTAATCCTGGAACGTTTTTGGATTTACTTCAAAATCATAGTTCTACAACTTTAGCAGGAGTTGGTCTTAAAAGTGAAAATGCTATTGAATTAGCGTTAGGCAATCATAATTTTGAATATAAATCAGCTGCATTGCTTGATGGATATAATTATTCAACACCTTGGAGTAATAAAGTAGCAAAAATATCAAATGCATTAAGCCAAGGATATCATGTAATAGTTGGTTTAGATTGTAATTATTCTAATTCTTGGAACAATATGGTTAATCACTGGGTATATGTTACTGGAGTAAGTGGGGATACTGTGTATATGTCTGATACTTGGATAGATTCATCGACTGATAATAAAAATATGGGAGTTAAATATAATAAGAATAAGGTTTGTTGGTATAAACTTACTAAGTTTTATTAATAGGAGAAAAGAATATGAAGAAATATAAATTTGAAATTTTTATGATTGTGCTTATTTTACTCATTAGTTTAATTCTATTTGGTTTTGCTTTAGTAATGAAAGTTTATGATAGTAATAGAAGTTATACATTGTTTTTAGACCCGCTTACAGTGTTGGATTGTGTAGGGTTTGAATGTGAAAATAAAATTGATGACTTAGACGAATATAACAATAAAAATTATAGTGTATACATAGATGGAAATTATGAAGGAGAAAATCAAGTATATTATAATAAATTAAATAGTAAGTTTTATGTATTTAATCAATCTAATGCTAATATATATAAGGATAAATCTAATTTATTTGCTTATAGTGGAAAAACTAATATAGGATATAAAGATATTGTATATGGCGAAGTTGATGAAGAAGATACTTATAATATTAGTAAGCTTTTAGATATTAGTTATGATATAAATGATGCAGTTATTTCAAAAATTTCTATGGATTTTGATAACGATAATAAAAATGAAAATTTATTTGTAGTAAATGTTGTTAATGTAGTAGATGAGATATCAAATGGTGAATCATTACTTATTTATGAAGATAATGCTAAATATATTATTTTATCTAGTGATAAAATAGATACAAATGATTATCTATCTATGACTAGCGTATCAAAAGTTATAGATATATTTAATGATGGTAAGTTAGAGTTTATACATACTAAAACTTATTTTGACCAAATTGGTTCATGTAATGTGGTATATAGACTTAAAGGTAAAAAGTTTGTTAAAATGAATGAATGTGAAGTTAATAAATAACCTCACATTCATTTTTTTAACTATTTAAATTTTTGGCATATTTTAGGCAAAAATTTAAGTTTAGAAAAGAGATTTGTGGTTTTTTCCAAGAGAGATTTGTGGTATTTTTCAAGAGAGATTTGTGGTAAATTAAAAAACTAGAGATATTGTTTCTAGTTTTTAGGGTTTGTTAATGATTTTTTTAATTCTTCTTGATTTTTATACCTAGGGTATTTTTTAGGATTGTTAATCATTTCTTTTATTTCGTTAAGTGCTTCACTTAGTTCTTTACTAGGAGTATTATTTTTAATTTTTTCTTCATTATACTCACTTCCTCATATAAAATTTTAACATGTTTAGGTATGAATAACAAGTTTTGAAAAATAATTTGCGGTAAATTAAAAGAATGTGTTCCATTTTACATACAAAAATGATATAATCGTATGTGGAAAGGAACTGAAAGAAATGACTAATGAAGAAAAGATTTTGAAAATTTTAAATGATAATAATGGAATTATTACAACTAAACAATTAAATGAAAAGAAAATTAATAGGGTATATTTAACTAGGCTTGTTAAGAAAGGACATTTAAATAGAATAAAAAAAGGTTTATATGTAGATAAAAATAGTTGGGGAGATGAATACTTTAATTTGGTTTATGGAACTAGCGCTGTTTTTTCTTATGAAACATCACTTTATTTTTTAGGATTATGTGAAAGTGTACCAATTAAGTATAATTTAACTCTTCCACGTGGATATAATGGAAAGCTAAATAAAAATAAAAAGGTAGTGATACACTTTGTTAAAAAAGATAATTTTAATATTGGAAAAATAATGATAAAAAGTCCTCAGGGACAAATGATAAGTTGTTATAATGCTGAAAGATCTATTTGTGATTTATTAAAAGATAAGAAAAATCAAGATATAGAAACAATGAAATATGCAATAAAAGAATATTTAAAAGATAAAAATAATAGAGATTTGTCTAAATTAATGAAATATGCAAAAATATTTAATGTTGATAAACTCTTAAATACTTATTTGGAAGTGTTAATGTAATAAAATTATGAAATTATGTTCTATTGTTTTCAATAATTGTAGTATTTTTGTAAAATTTTTGGTATAATCTTTTTGTGAAGAAGGTGCAGTTTAATGAAAGATATTAAATTAAAATTTGTTGCTAAACCAAGAGATGCTATTATATTTTTTATATTTTGTATTTTTATGTTATATTTAGTAGCAATTGGAGTTTTAAATTTATATTATTTAACTCATGAAAATATTTTTTGGGGACTTAATCCGTTTCCTGCTTTTACTCCTAAGTTTTTAGTTTCAACATTAACTTTATATGTACTTGCTTTAGTAGCGGTATTTATGGGGTGCAGTAATTATTTCTTTGATAGAGAAAAAGGATTCGGTTTTGGTAAAAAGAAAGATAAAGATGAAGCAGGCTGGGCAAGATGGATGAAAGATGACGAGATGAAGGAAGCCTATAATATAAAGAAAATAATTCTTAAAGATGATACTTATGAAAGTGCTGGAGTACCTATTATTATAAATGATAAGGAAGCTTATGTAGATGATGGAGAAAATCATAGTTTGATTATTGGTGCTTCTGGTAGTGGTAAAACTTGGACTATTATTGACCCTTTAGTTAAGATACTTGGTAAAGCTGGGGAAAGTATGATAGTAACAGACCCTAAGGGAGAGATTTATGAACATAATGCTAATTTGTTAAAGGATAAAGGATATAATGTTATTTTAGTTAATTTCCGTGACCCAGAACATGGTAGTGCTTGGAATCCACTAACACTTCCTTATAGATATTATAAAGAAGGCAAAGAAGATAAGGCTATGGAGCTTCTTGAAGACTTAGCTCTTAATATATTAGTAGATGCAAATAATAATGATCCTTTCTGGCAAAAGAGTGCAGCTGACTATTTTACAGGTCTTGCTTTAGGTCTTTTTGAAGATGCAGAAAGTGAAGATGAAATCAATTTAAATAGTATTAATGCTATGAGTACTTTTGGAGAAGATAGAATTGGGGCATCTAAATATGATAAAGAATATTTTAAGTTAAAGGGTGAACTTAGTTCAGCATATATTAGTGCAGCTGCTACCGTAACAGCGCCTGCTGATACTAAAGGTGGTATTACTTCAACTTTTAGACAAAAGATAAGGATATTCTCAAGTCGTCAAAAACTTGCTGAAATGCTTAGTTATACAGATTTTGATGTTACTAGAATAGGTAAAGAGAAAACTGCAGTATTCTTAAATATTCATGATGAAAAGACAACTTATCATGCTCTTGCAACTATATTTGTTAAGCAAGTTTATGAGTGTTTAATAGATGAAGCTCAAAAGGAAGAGAGTTTAAAACTTAAGATAAGAACTAATTTTATTCTTGAT
>CANRHY010000092.1 GCA_947630515.1 uncultured Bacilli bacterium | reverse complement strand
GCTAATGGCTTCTGGCTAGGAATTACCATGTTGGGTTTCCACCAACTATATATTAAACACCGAACTGGCGCACCCTAACGGGCTACATTATACCACGTAAAGTGATAATTGTAAATTATTTGTCTTATTTCCTGGGAAATATAAGAAAAAAACTCTTTTTAGAGTTATTTTTCTGGTTCTTTTTCTTTATATTTTATAACTACGCATCTATTTGGTTCTTCACCTTCAGAAATAGTTTCTATGTATTCAAATTTTGTTAATGCATTATGGACTATTCTTCTTTCATATGAATTCATTGGGTCAAGTTTTACTGGTACTTTTGAAAGAGTTACTTCTCTTGCTATTCTTTTAACGTCTCTTTCTAAGTAATAATTTTGTTTTTCTTTATAGTTTTCTATATCTATTATTATATTAACACGAAGTCCTACTTGGCTACTTACTGCTTGTTTTATATATGTTTGTAAGTTTTCTAATGTTTTTCCATGTTTTCCAATAAGTATGTTATTTTTGTCTGAATGAATTTTGTAAGTTATACCATGACTTCTTACTAATCTTTCTATTTGACCTTCTACACCTAAACCTTTTAGTAAGTTTTCTATTAGATTTTTTCCAAAATCTGATATGTCAGTCATTTTTACTATTTCAAGTACTATTTTTTTACCTCCAAATAATCCACCTTTTTCTTCAGAAGTCTTGTAAATTATTTCTTCTTCTTTTACTCCTAATTCTTTTAAAGCACTTTCTAAAACTTCTTCTAAACTTTTTCCCTTATAAACATATTTTTCCATAATACTTCACTTCCTTTTAACTTTATTTTTTCCTATTTATTCTTTTTAATATAAAGTTTTGAACTATTGCAAATGCACTTGTTGAGAACCAATAAAGACCAATTCCTACATTTAGTGAAAATGACATTATTGTTATAAATACTACCATGAATTTTGTCATGAATTTAGTTTGTTTTTCTTGTTCTTCATTCATTGAAGTTCCATTTACGTTGTTAAATGAGAAATATGTTACTACTGCGATTAATACTACTATAATTATATAGTAATAGTGTCCACTCATTATTCCTTCCCAAGGTGTACGACCTAAGTCTAACCATAATAGTCTTTCTTCCATTACTGCTGGGATTCTTTGAACTGCTTCTAGAAAAGCAAAGAACAGTGGAAGTTGTATAAATGATACTAGACAACCTGAGAAAGGTTTTATGTCATATTTTTTATATATTAGTAACATTTCTTGATTTTTCTTAAGTAGTGATTCTTGATCTTGTCTATTTGCATATTTTCTTTCTAGACTTTGAAGTTCTGGATTTGCTTTCTTCATATTTTCTGACATATTTATTGTTTGCTTAGAAAGCGGTAAAACTACAAGTCTTAAAAGTATTCCTAATATAATTATTGATATACCATAATTTTTTACTAATAATCCAACTTTTACTATTAACCATGCTAGAGGTTTTACTAATATGTTAGTCCATAAGCCTTCATAACCTCCTGAAGTTATTTTTAAGTTTTTACATGCTGGTAGTTTATCAATATCCACATTTTCATTTTTCTGATATGCTTCTAAAGATTCTTTATCTGTAGGCTTACATAATATATTTTCTGTATAAATTTTATTAGTATCTTCATCCTTAAAACTTCTAGTACAACCACTTGTAAGTAAAACCGTCATTACTAATAAGATTACTATTTTTTTTAAATTTTTCATTATTTTTCTCCTTTTATTTGTCTTATTAATACTTCACATAGTTCATTATATGAAGCATTTAACACTTCTTTCCTTATTATTATAACATACTTTTTCTTAAAATCTATGTTATTTTTCATAAGTATATCTTTTACTTTCCTCTTTTGTTTATTTCTTGTTACTGCATTTCCTATTTTTTTGCTTACAGATACACAATACATATTATAAGGTAATGAATTATCCACATTATAAATAATGAAATATTTACTTACACTTTTTTTACCAGTTTTAATAATACTCTCAATTTCGTAGTTTTCTTTTATTATATATTTTTTATTCATATATAGACCTCCTTAGAAAAAAAACTACTTGTTAAAGCAGTTATTTTATGCTGTTAGTTTTTTTCTTCCTTTTTGTCTTCTTGCTTTTACGATATTTTTATTTCTAGACAAAAAACCTTGAGTTTTAGCTTTGTTGTTTTTCTTTGCTACTGGTGTTATTTTCATTTTCTTCACACTCCTAACTTTTTTTCTTGACATGTTAGATTATAAACTATAGAATATTATTTGTCAATTATTAATTATGCACATATTGACATTATATGTTAATAAACTTATTCACATGTTGATATAAAAAAATGTTGATAATGTGGATAATATACAAAAATACCTGTAAAATAAGAAAAAAGTATGTGTATATCTTGTTGATAAGTGGCTGTTGATAACTTTTTGTTAAAATTTTGCTTTGAAAATAGAATAAATGGGGTTAAAATTAATGTAGATAAGTTGATTGTGAGGTGATTCTATGGACAAAGTAAAGGTTTGGAACGAATTTTTAGAAGAGTTGCGCTTAAAAACGAGTGACCTTACTTTTAATACTTGGTTTAAAGATTTAAGCCTCATAAACATTACTGATGACAAAATTATGATTGCAGTACAATATCAGGGACAAAAAACACATATTGTGAATAACTATTTAGAAATGATTAGTGAAATATTCTTAGAAATTACTGGTCAAATGAAACAAATTGTATTCTATTTAGAAGATGAATACAAACCTGAAGAAAACTTTAATGTAATAGAAGAAACTATTAATAATAAAGATACTACTGATTTTGTTAACAACAGAAAAACAAATTTGAAAAGTAAATATACCTTTGAAAATTTTGTAGTAGGAGATGCTAATAGGTATGCATATAGTTGTTGTAAAGCAGTAGCGCAGAACCCTGGTAAACTTTATAATCCTTTATTTATATATGGAAAAAGTGGGCTTGGAAAAACTCATTTAATGCATGCGATTGGAAACTATATCGTTGCTAATAGTAACTTAAAAGTATTATATGTTACTACTGACGAATTTATGAATGAATTTATCAACATTTCTAAAAATAAAGGAAATAAAGAGGAAAATCTAACTTATATTGACTTATTTAAAAGTAAGTATAGAGATATTGATGTTCTTATGATAGATGATATACAATTTTTAGGAAGTGCGACTGTTACTCAACAAGAATTTACTAATACTTTTAATGCTTTAAGAGATAACGATAAACAAATAGTAATTTGTAGTGATAGAAGTGTCGATGACTTAAAAATGTTTGAAGAAAGATTAAAAACTAGATTCAATTGGGGACTTAAAACAATTATTAACATACCTGATTTTGATTTAAAGGTTAAAATAATTAAAAATAAAATAAAAAGTGAAGAATTAATGTTAGATTTAAGTGATGATATAATAGATTTTATAGCTGCGAATTGTGGAAGTGATATTAGAAATTTGGAAGGAACTTTAATTAGACTTCTAGCATTTAAAGCAATATGGGGTAATCAAACTTTGACACTAGAAAATGCAAGAGAAGCGGTTATTGATTACACTGATAATATGATTTATACCGATAATTCCATAGCTAAAATTCTTCAAGTAGTTTCTAAATACTTTAACTTAACTGTGGAAGATTTGAAAGGAAAGAAAAGAAGTAAAAATATTGCAAATGCTAGAATGATAGCTATGTATTTATGTAGAATTTTGACAGAAGAGTCGTATATTAGTATAGCTGCTGAGTTAGGTGGAAGAGACCATTCAACGATAATCCATGGTTTTGAAAAAATAAGTGAAGAAATTAAGACAGACGAAGAACTTAAAAATATTATATCTGAGTTAAAAGTAAAGATGAGTGAATAAATTGTGGAAAAAATAAAGTTATTAACATTAAAGGAAGTGATAAAAAATTAAATTAATATTATTATTAATGTTGATATGTGTATAACCCCTTTAATATCCCCA
>CANRHY010000091.1 GCA_947630515.1 uncultured Bacilli bacterium | reverse complement strand
ATGGGTGCTGCTATTCAAGGTGGAGTTTTAACTGGTGAAGTAGAAGACTTAGTATTACTTGATGTTACACCACTTTCACTTGGTATTGAAACTTTAGGTAATGTTATGACTATATTAATTCCAAGAAATACAACAATACCTACAACAAAGAGTCAAGTATTCTCAACTGCCGCTGATAATCAACCTGCAGTAGACATACATATTTTACAAGGTGAAAGACCAATGGCTGCTGATAACAAGACTTTAGGAAGATTCCAACTTACTGATATACCACCAGCACCACGTGGAGTACCACAAATTGAAGTATCATTTGATATAGATGCTAATGGTATAGTTAACGTTAAAGCAAAAGATTTAGGAACTAATAAAGAACAAAAGATAACTATTACTTCAAGTACTAATTTAACTGATGAAGAAATAGAAAAAATGATGAAAGAAGCTGAAGCTAATAAAGAAGCAGACAATAAACGTAAAGAAGAAGCTGAAGTTAAAAATGAAGCTGAACAAATGATATTTACTAGCGAAAAAGCTATTAAAGACTTAGGAGATAAAGTTACAGAAGACGAAAAGAAAGAAGTAGAAACTCTTATCAGTGATTTAAGAAAAGATTTAGAATCAAATGATATAGATAAGATTAAAGCTTCAAAAGATAAACTTCAAGAAAAAGCTATGGCATTAAGTGCTAGAGTTTATGAAGAAGCAGCTAAACAAAATCAAAATAATACAGATAATGCAAATGCTCAAAATGATACACAAGATAATGTAAAAGAAGCAGAATTTGAAGAAAAATAAATAAAACAATAACTTAAAGTGGGCAAACCCTGCCCACTCTAAGTACTTCTAGGAGGATTAAAAATGAAGCGAGATTACTATGAAGTGTTAGGTGTAAGTAAAAATGCTACTCAAGATGAAATCAAAAGTGCATTTAGAAAACTTGCTAAAAAGTATCACCCAGACGTATGTAAAGATCCAGATGGAGCAGAGAAGTTTAAAGAAGCACAAGAAGCTTATGCTGTTTTAAGTAATGAAACAGAGCGTGCTAAATATGATAAATATGGTCATAATGCTTTTAGTGGTAATGCTGGAGGAGGCTCAACTGGAGGATACGATTTTAGTGGATTTGATTTTTCTTCAATTTTTGACGATTTATTTGGTGGCAATGATTTTTCTTCATTTAACTTTGGAATGGGCGGTTTTGGAAGAAACAGTAGAAATAATAAAAGAAGAGGTAGTGACCTCGTATATAATTTAAAAATAGATTTTTTAGATGCTGCATATGGAGCAGAAAAAGATATTACTTTAGACGTAGTAGATACTTGTTCTAATTGTAATGGAGAAGGTGGATTTGATAAAACTACATGTTCTACTTGTGGTGGAAGAGGTGTAGTAAGAACAGAATCTAGAACAATACTTGGTACAATTATGACTAATAGTCCATGTAGAGATTGTGGTGGAACTGGTTATACTTTTAGAACCGTTTGTCCTGAATGCCGTGGAAAAGGTAAAATAAAACAAAGAAAAACTTATACTGTAAATGTACCAAAAGGTATTAATACTGGTGAACAAGTTAGAATGAGTGGTAAAGGTGAAGCAGGGTTAAATGGTGGACCTAATGGAGACTTATACATTGAGTTTGAAGTAAAACCACACCAACTATATAAAAGAGAAGATGACGATTTATATATAGAAATGCCTGTAACTATTACTGATTTAGTATTAGGAACCTCTAAAACTATAAATACTTTAGATGGAAAAATAGAATTAAAAATACCAGCTTCTAGTCAAGCAGGAGATACATTAAGAGTTAAAGGAAAAGGTATGCCAAATGTTCATACAGGTAGATATGGAGACTTATACGTAATTCTAAAATTAGTCTTACCAAATAGACTTACTAAGAGTCAAAAAGATTTATTTAACGAACTATCTAAAACAGAACTAGATGATAATGAAGCATTTAGAAAATTTGATAAATTAAATAAATAGCCTAACTATAAAAGTTAAGCTATTTTTAAATGTCTTTCATTAAGCATATTAATCACCACTTATATTTCTTCTCTATCTATATTTTTAGAATTAAATGTTATGTTTTTTCCAACAAAATTAATTTTATAATTACAAGCATTAGCAATTTTTTCAATTATTTCAAATGTTGGTTGTATTTTACCAGTTTCATATTGTGATATAGTATTTTGTGGAATATTTACTATTTTAGATAACTCACTTTGTTTTAAGTTACAACTTTTTCTCATATTTCTTAGTATTTTACCTATCATATTTACTAACTCCTTTACTTTTTATATTATCTCAATTATAGATATAATAAAAAATTATAGAATTGAAAAAACCAACCTAAATGGTTGACTTTTCAAACAGGGGGCTTCCCCCGCGGTCCGTGCAGGCCCTACCTACCTCTAGCTGTGTTTTACTTTAGCACTCGGCCCCTGGCCCGACAGAGTACCTGCTCTCGCCTTGGTATCTGCGATGGTATAAGGTGAACTTATATCACTGGTATTAATTATACCACCTCTAATATTATATGTAAAGGGAAAAATTTTATTGAAAAAGTTTGAAGATATTGATATAATTCTATTGAATAAAGGATAGGGATAATATGAATTTAGTAGTTTTATGTTTAATAGTATATTTTGCTAGAATTATTGATACAAGTATTGCTACTGTTAGAACTGTAATGGTGGTCAAAGATAAATTGCTTTTAGCTACTGTGCTTGCATTTTTTGAAGTATTCGTATGGTTTTTAATGGTAAGAGAAGCACTTAATTCAGCTAGCAACGCATTTATTATAGCAATATTCTACAGCGCTGGTTATGCTACTGGAGTTTTAGTTGGTATGTTAATTACAGACAAACTTACTACTAACGTATCAGTTAATATTGTTACCCAAGCAAAAAAGGATATTATTAAAAATCTTGTACAAAATAATTTTGCAGTTAGTGTAAGTAAAATAAAAGGTAAAGATTTAATAAGCAATAAATACATGATATTTGTAGCTACTACTAATAAGAGATTAAAAGATTTAAAAACTATAGTTACAGAAAGTGACCCTAAAGCATTTATAGTAGTAAGTGAAAATAAGCTAGTATTAGGTGGATATAAGTAAAGTAAGTGTAAAATTTTAAAATAAAAAAAGCGTTTTGGCTTTTTTTTTCGTATATAGTATTTAGGAGGGCAAAATGGCACACATTAAAGAAGAAATACTAAAACGTGTTAGAGAAGAGAACGATATAGTAGAAGTAATAGGCAGTTATCTTCCACTTACACCTAAGGGAAAAAACTATTTCTGCTTGTGTCCCTTTCACGACGACCACTCGCCTAGCATGTCAGTTAGTAGAGAAAAGCAGATATTTAGTTGTTTTGTATGTGGGGCTACTGGTAATGTAATCACATTCGTAAGAGATTATGAAAAAGTTAATTTTCTTGAAGCAGTAGAAATTCTTGCTAAAAGAGCTAATATAGATTTAGGTTTCAAAGTAGAAAAAGAAATTGATACTAAATACAAAGAAGAATACGAAATCTATAATGTTGTTACTCAGTTTTATAGAAATAATCTAAACACTAAAAGTGGAGAAGAAGCAAGAGAATACCTGAAAAAAAGAAAAATTGATAAAAGTGTAATTGATTACTTTGATATAGGACTTAGCTTAAATGGTGGTTTAATTAAAAGTCTAATAAACAAATACCCAAGAGAAAAGCTAATTAATCTAGGTCTTGCAAGAGATGATTTAAATGATATTTTTGAAAATAGAATAATTTTTACTATCAGAGATAATAATGGTAATCCAGTAGGCTTCAGTGGTCGGGTGTATAATACTACAAGTACTTCTAAGTATGTTAATAGTAAAGAAAGCGTAATTTTTAAAAAAGGAAGCGTCCTATATAACCTCTACAGGGCAAAAGATGAAATAAGAAAGAAAAAAGAAATTATAATAAGTGAAGGCTTCATGGAAGTTATAAGACTTCATACTAT
>CANRHY010000090.1 GCA_947630515.1 uncultured Bacilli bacterium | reverse complement strand
AGCTTGTTAGAAAAGGAGTGAAATAATGAAAGAAGTAAATTTAAAGATAGAAGAAGCAGTTGTAAAAGAAATTTCAGTGAGTGTAGAAGATTCTTTCCCTTTTGAAAAGACTACTTATAATATAAATTTCTTAAAAGAAGATGGAAAACTATTTAGTTTGAAAGTCCCATATGACTATGATTTAGAAAATTGTAGGTCTATTAAGACTTTGCTTTATGTTGGAAGAACTACTGGACTTAAAAAGATAAGAGGAAAGAATAGATATGAGCTAGTAGGTGGTAGTGTACTAGGTAGTACTGGAGTTAGGGTAAAACTTGTAAGTGATGAAGAGAGAACTCTTGCTATTATTTGCAAGACTTTAGACTTTGGTACATGGAAAGCGTTTATAGATTATGATTACATAAATAAACAAGATAATATTTCATATATTAAAGATAAATATGAAATTACTAAAGAAGAATTTATTAAATTAGCATTAGAAGAAATAAATGCTAAGAAGTTAAGAAAGGAAGTTTAAAAATGAAAGAAAAAGATATTATATATTATGATACAGTTGTTACTGATATAGTTACTACTAAATATGGAAAGATGGTTATTTTAGAGACAGGAGACCTTAGTTATATGGCAATTTCTTGCCTAAATTATGACAAATTATATAATTTTTTGTCTAAAGAAATAGGTAGTGGCGAGCATATAATAGGCGCAAGTGTTGCTTTAATATGCGATGATGAAAGAATACTAGCAATATCTAAATATAACGATATTCTATTCCTAAGTGATATAGTAAATCCATTTGATGGAAGTGTATTAAGAGATGAAAATATTCGTTATATAGAAGAAGTATATGGTATTAATAAAAAAGAATTTATGAGATTAGTAAAAGAAGATAAAAATAGTTTGAAATTAAAATAATATTTTGTGAAAGGTTTATGGAGTAGATTTCTATGGATAATGAGGCAAGAAAAAAACTTATGAATTTGTTTAGAAAAGTTATAACTTCACTTATATGTATTATAAAACTAACTAATAATGAAGAAATAAAAAAAGATGCAGATTATTATATTGATAAATTTATAAGTGATTATGAAGTATATAAAAATTCAAAAAATAGTTTTAAAATTAAATTAGATTTTGATGGTATGGAATTAATAGATTTTTGTAATGAGTGTTATAGTTATGTAGATATTGCCTTTTATGCAGAAGATGTGCAATATGGATTTGAAGAAATGGTAGAGTTAATAAATAAAGAAAGAAAATAAAAAATTTTTAAAAATTAGCACTCATATATTGACATTGCTAAAGCATAATATTATAATGTATATAGCACTTCGGGTTACTGAGTGCTAAAAGGAGGTATATGAGTGTTAGGAGAAAGACAAAAAAATATTCTAAAAGAAATAGTTTTGGAATATATTAAAAAGGCTCGTCCTGTTGGAAGTCAAAGTCTTTGTAAGAAATTTAAAGTATCAAGCGCTACTATTAGAAATGATATGTTAGTGTTAGAAAATTTAGGTTACTTAGAAAAACAACATATATCTTCAGGAAGAATTCCTTCTGAAAAGGGGTATCGTTATTATGTAGACCATTTAATGGAGCCATCTAAAATCAGTGGAGAAGATATGTTAAAGTTACAAACCATATTTTCTAATAATGAACTTGATTTAGATAGTGCTATTGAAAAAAGTCTTGAAATAATTAGCGATATTACTAATTATACTTCAGTAATATTAGGAAGTGCTTCAAAAGAGAATTTGCTTCAAAAAGTAGAAGTAGTCCCAATATCACCTGGTGTAGTAGTGGCAATAGTTATTACAGATAAAGGGCACGTTACTAATAAGCAAATTACACTTCCAGAAGGCATTGACATTAAAGAAGTACAAAAAACTAGCGAGCTTTTAAATAAAATGTTATTTGGAACTCCACTAGATTTAGTACCATCAAAACTAGAGTTTGAAATAAAACCTATAATAGGTAATTATGTTACTAATTATGAGGTTTTGTATAATGCTTTTTATGAAGCGTTATCAAATTTTCAAACTGACAGAGATGTAAGATGGAATGGTAAAGCTAATATATTAAAACAACCAGAATTTAGTACAGTCGATGATGTTAAAAACATTATTAGTAAATTTGAAAGCAAAGATTTGGTAAGTAAAATTGAAGAGACTGATGATGAGGTTAAGGTATATATTGGTAAAGAAACTAGCTTAGATGATAATGTCACTGTTATTAAAACTAAGTATAAGACGAGTGATAAAGAAGGAACACTTGCAATAATCGGTCCTAAAAGAATGGATTATGAAAGAGTACTAAATTTACTTGAATATATTAAGTCAAGAATTGAAAAGAAAGAGGTGCGTGATGGAAAAGCAAGAGAAGAAGAATAAACCTAAAGAAAAAAAGGAAAATAAAGAATTAGAAAAACTTAATAATGAATTACTAGAAGAAAAAGAAAAATATACTAGACTTCAAGCTGAGTTTATAAATTATCAAAATAGAACACAAGGTGATATTGCTAATATGTTTAAGTATGAGGGAGAAAACTTAATTAAAAGTATGCTTGAAATTTTAGATGACTTTGAAAGAGCTATATTAATGGACGATAATGATTTATCTGATGAAGTTAGCAAATTTTTAAAGGGATTTAAAATGATTTATACTAGACTTGTTAGTACACTTGAAAACTTAGGCGTATTACCTATAGATTTAGAAGGAAAAGAGTTTGACCCACATTTTGCTGAAGCAGTTTTAACTGAACATGATGAAAATAAACCAGAAAATGTGGTACTTGAAGTACTTAAAAAGGGGTATATGTATAAAGATAAATTAATAAGACCAGCGATGGTTAAAGTAAATAAATAAGAAAGGAAGAGATAAAAATGAGTAAAATTATAGGAATAGATTTAGGTACTACAAATAGTTGTGTTGCTGTACTAGAAGGAGGTAATTCAACTGTAATACCAAACGCTGAAGGAGAAAGAACTACTCCATCAGTAGTTTCAATTAAACCAGATGGGGAGGTAAGAGTTGGTAATGTTGCTAAACGTGAAGCTTTAACTAACCCTGAGGTAATTAGTTCAATTAAAAGAAAAATGGGTACTAATGAAAAAGTAGAAGTTGGAGGAAAGAAATATACTCCAGAAGAAATTAGTGCTAAAATACTTATGAATTTAAAGGCTAGTGCTGAAGCATATTTAGGTAGCGAAGTTAAAAAGGCTGTTATTACAGTTCCAGCATACTTTAATGATGCTCAAAGACAAGCTACTAAAAATGCAGGTAAGATTGCGGGTCTTGAAGTAGAAAGAATAATAAATGAACCTACTGCAGCTGCACTTGCTTATGGACTAGATAAACAAGATAAATCACAAACAATACTTGTATATGACTTAGGTGGAGGTACATTTGATGTATCAATTCTAGAGTTAGGTGATGGCGTATTTGAAGTTAAATCAACTGCAGGTAATAATAAACTTGGAGGAGATGACTTCGATAAATGCGTAATGGATTATTTAGTAAGTGAATTTAAGAAAGAAAATGGAATAGATTTATCTAAAGATAAACTTGCAATGCAAAGATTAAAAGATGCATCAGAAAAAGCCAAAAAAGATTTATCTGGTGTAGTTTCTACAACAATAAGTCTTCCATTTATAACACAAGGAGAAAATGGACCACTTCACTTAGAAATGACACTTACACGTGCTAAATTTGAAGATTTAATTCGTGATTTAGTAGAAAGTACTAGAAATGAAGTAAGAAATGCACTTAAAGATGCAAAATTAAGTAAGAGTGATATAGATAAAGTAATTCTTGTTGGTGGTTCATCTAGAATACCTATGGTACAAGAATTAGTTAAAGAAGAATTAGGAAAAGAACCTAGTAAAGAAGTAAACCCTGACGAAGTAGTTGCAATGGGTGCTGCTATTCAAGGTGGAGTTTTAACTGGTGAAGTAGAAGACTTAGTACTACTTGACGTTACACCACTTTCACTTGG
>CANRHY010000089.1 GCA_947630515.1 uncultured Bacilli bacterium | reverse complement strand
AGAGAATGCTCGTGAAAAAGTAGAGAATATGTTTATTTTAGATTTTCTTATTATGAATGAAGATAGACATTTAAATAATTTTGGAATTATAAGAGATGTTAATACTTTGAAATGGTTAGATGTAGCGCCTATATTTGATAATGGGCAAAGTTTAAATATTGATTATTATGATGAAGAAGAGATGCATGTTTCAGGTAGTGGAAGATTATTTTATGAAGTAGAGCCTTTTGATGAAATTATAAAGATTGTAAAAGATTTAAAAAGAATAGATATTAGTAAAATAGATGGTGTAGTAGAGTGGTTTGATAATTTGTTACATGAATATCAACATTTAACTAAAATGAGTGATAAGAGAATAGAAAAATTATGTATTTTATTAAATAGTCAAATTAATAAATTAAGGAGTTTGATTATAGGGTGAAAGGATTGAAGTGATATGAAGGTATAATAATATTAATAAAAAAGTTTTCAAAATATTATGGAGGTTTATGTAAATGGAAGACTATGAGTTATATGAATTAAATTTGAAAAAGAATAATAAAAGGAATGAAAAGTTTTTAAAGATATTTGAAAAATGGCTTAATAATCAACAATTAAGTAAAAAGACTATTTGTAAACATTTAAGTAATATAGATTTGTATATTAATGATTATTTAAATTATTATGAAGTAACACCTATGGAAGATGGAGTTAGTAAGGTATATTCATTTTTAAATAATTGGTTTATTAGAAAATGTATGTGGTCATCAGTTACTTCAATTAAAGAAACAGCTGCAAGTATTAAGAAGTTTTATGAATGTATGAGTGAAAATGGTTATATAAAAAGTGAAGATTATAAATTTTTATGTAAAGAAATAAAAAATCATATGGATGATTTTATAGCTTCTTTTATAGAATATGATGAGTATGATGAGTATGAAGGTGAAGAATGGGAAGAATTTATTTAAAAGGAGAGAAAAGATGAATAAAATATTTAAATTTAGAGTAGAAATTGAAGGTTTAGAAGATAAAATATGGAGAGTTATTGAAATAGCTGATAGAATGACAGTTGCAGATTTAGCTTATACTATTTTAGCATCTTTTAATTCATTAGCATACCATCTATATAAAATAAATTATAAAGGCAATATTTATGATTGTTGGGTTTCTCCAGAAAATAAGCCATATTATGAAAATTTAATTAATGCTGTTACTACGAGATTAAGTAGTCTTGGTTTAAAAGAAAATGATATATTGAAAATGGAATATGATTATGGCTCAACTACTACATTTAATATTATTTATTTAGGGTGTGAAGAATTAAAGAGTTATCATGAAGTTAAAAAATATCCTAATATAAAAGCTGGTGGAGGCTTAGGAATGATAGATGATGTATCTAGCTATGAACTTAAGGAGATAGTGCTAGAAACTGATAAATTAGGGTACTCAAATAGTTATTTTACTTCTGGATATGAAACTAATAAAAAATATGATTATAGAAAGTATAATTTAATGACTGATAATAGAAATTTAAAAGGAACAATTCTTTTAATAAAGAATGGTTACGAAGTAAAATAATCTTTTTGGTTATTACAAAAAATTTAATAATTGTGTTAGATTCATGTCTAGCACTTTTATATTTTTATTTATTTTTTTAATAATGTATTTACAAATGGATTATGTTTTGGTATTATTAGTACCAGTAGAATAAGGGAGGTTGGTGTATATGAACGTTTTAGAATTTGATGATTGTTTAAGACTTTATGATGATAGGAATTTAAATCCATCGGGTTATCATAAAATAACTAAAGAAAGAATTAATAAGTTATATGATTTACTTGATAAAATAAAGCCTATAGATGATGATGAATATAAAGTATTATATTTTAGTGTGGATAAAGGTAATGTAAAAGAATACTATAAAGAATTAAAAGAAATGGGAGAAATTGAAAATTATAAAAAATTTCAAGAATATTACTTGTCAAGTTATCCTGATTCAGTTTATTGGTATAGGCTTGTTAGTTCAAAATATAAAAGTTATCGTGTAATTACTATTGATTCTAAATTAATAATTAATGCTGATTTAAATGAAGAAATTCCTTGGGAAGATGAAAGATTAAATAAATTAATTGATTTTATAATAAATAGGGTTTCACAATGTATAACTTTGTTAGAAGAAGGTACATATAACGATTATGTAAATAAAAATTATTCTTATAAAAATAAATTTGGCGTGATAAAAAGAAAAGATTATTATGAATTATATCCAGAGTATAAAAAAGAACTATTAGAAAAAGTTAGTGAAGAAGAAATGAATTACTTTATTAATAATGTTAGTGATAAAGTAAGCGGTCGTCTAAAAAATATGACTGCAGATAAATATTATGAGGCTGTAAAAGTTGCTTATGAAAGTATTGGCTATGAAGTTCAAGGTTTAACAGGTAAAGAGTTATATTTAAAACATGCTGATAACAGAGATGATGGGTTAAGTGAAATAGATTCTTCAAGTAGCAGTGAATTTGATAAGTGGTTTAATAATAAACCTTGGTCTTTGGGACATTGTTATGAAATTATACCAGGGCATTCTTTTTCTAATCTTCGTTTAAATGTAGTTCATGATGATAAAGGGTATTATTTATCTTTAGATGGAACTAAAATTTTATGTAAAGAAGAAATTGCTAAAATATATTATGCTTTAAGTAAGAATAATTATCCAGTTAGTGTTTTTAGACCAGAAACTATCATAGAGGCGTTTAAGGAAGAAGATTATTTGGGTGTTGTTCCTGATTATGTTTTTCTTGTTCATTGTGAAGGATACTTTGAAAAGTATAATCCAAAACAATTTATACATATAAAAGATGAAAAAATGTTAGAGTATATAATGTGGGAAGATTTAGATAGTGTTAGTTTAAAGTAAAAAGTTTAAAAAGGGGGTTTTAGTATGTATGCTTTAAATGAAAAATTTTCTGATTTAGTAGTTGGAGATATTGTATGGGCTACAAGATATAGAAATCCTAAGGAAAGAGTTAAGATGAGATTTGGACATGAGGAAGGACCATATGTGATTATTAAGAAGAGTGATAAGGGAGTTTATGCTCTTCTTTGTACAAGTAATCTACATAAGGATATTAAATGTAAGGCTATGTTTTATCTTTTGGGTAAATTTAATTATAATTTGGATAAAGTGTGTTATGTTTATTGCGCTAATGTATATAAATTAGGAGAAGAACAATATATACGAAAGATGTCTCATTTATCTAAAAATGATTTAAATAATATAAAAAAGTATTTATCTATTTTGATAGATAAGTATCATGTGTATAGTCTTAATATTGAAAATAAGTTTTTAGATTATGAGTTTGATATAGGAGATGTAGTAGAGTTTAAAGGTGTTAAGTATTTTATTAGTTCTAAAAATGAATTTGAATTTGAATTATTTAAAATAACTAAAAGTAAAGCTGGTGATGGTATTTTTCTTGATAATTCATATTATAAGTTTGGCTTTAATAATCCTATTAATGTAAGTATAGATTCTAAATTTAGATTAGTAGATACTTTTAATTCTGGTGAAGTGGAGATTGTAAATAATATTAGAAGTAGTTATATTAATAAGCAAAAAGTTGGTAAGTCACTACAGGTAGGTGCTGTTATAGATTATAAAGAAAAAATGTATTATGTTTATGAAATTAATAAAGAGTTAGTTTATGTTTATAGAATATATGGTAATGGTATAATTATGCCTCTTATGGCTGATGTAATAATAAAGGGTGGAATTTATAGAACATTTTTTGAGTATTCTATACTTAATATTAATAAATTAAATGATAAAGGTTACAAAGTTAGAAGATATGCAAATATATGGGAAATAGCATATAATAACAAAATATTTCATTTGCCTAGAAAGACTAGAGCAAATTCACGCATTAATTTAAAGTATTTAAAGTTAAATAGAGATGATTATTTTTTACCTATGACTATTTTAGAAAATATAAATAGTAATAAATATTATTTAATAATTGATAGAGTTCTTGATGAAATAGAAGTTGTTAAT
>CANRHY010000088.1 GCA_947630515.1 uncultured Bacilli bacterium | reverse complement strand
TACTATCATTCCTTTATTATAATTTTATAATTTTTATTTGTTGATGTCAACAACTTTTTGTTAATTTAAATAACATTGATAGTATGAAACAATAACAGTTATTTTATTCAAAAAAAGACTATTTTTTATTAGTCTTCTTACTTGTCTTAGGTTTTTCTTCACTTTCTAATTTATTTACTACTTCTTTAGCTGCTTTTAAAGTAGCATTTTTTACTTCTTTAACAGCCTTTTCTACTACAGGAGTACTTTTCTCTTTTGCTAGTTCCACTAACTCTTCTGCTTTCTTTCCTACTTTTTTAGCTTGAGTTTTAGCAATATCTAAAGCTTTTTCTTTATCTAAATCACTTAACTTTTCTTTAACTTCTTCTACGTCTATTTCTTTTGCTTTCTTTATTAACTCATCACATTTCTTCTTTAATTCTTTTCTTGTCTTACTTCCCTCTTGAGGTGCAAATAATAAAGCAAGTCCTGCTCCTATTCCAGCTCCTAAAACAAATTTACCTAATCCACTTTTTTTCTTACTCATAATCCTCTTCCTTCCTTTCTTTCTTATTTATAAATTTTTTAACTACACCACTAACATAACCTGATACCATTTGCCCAATTGCGCCAAATTTTGTAGCAGTATAATCAATCGCATCAAAAACTCCATCTAAAGTCTCTGCCTTTTTAGTAATATTTGTAATTAACTTATCAGCTTTACTTAAAGTTCCAATTAATTTTATGCACAAAACTATCAGTGCAATTACAAAAACTATTAAAACTATATAAAGTAGTACCACTAAAGCCTCTTCTAACATTTTTATCCCTCGTCCCTTTCTTCATACATTGAATCAATTAAATTAAATAAATCATGTTCTAATGTTTTATCAGATACTTTTTCTTCATCTTCTTCTATTACTTCTTTAGTTTCTTCTTTCTTAAATTTAATTTCAGGTACTTCTTCATTATCTTCTATCTTATCTTTAATCTTTTCTTCTAACTCTCCTATAGATATATTTCTATTTACTTCTATCTCATTAAGTAAATCTTCTATACTCTTATCATTTTCTTTAGCACTACTTTCTAAATTTTTACTTTCTTCTTCTAACTTTTCATTACTAGCAATCTTAGATAAAGTATTTTCTAGTTCATCTTCTAAAGTCCCATAAGCTTTTCTTCTAACACTATCATAATTCATTTCTTCTGGATTATGTCTAATAGCTTGTTGTCTTTCTATTATTTCTTCCTTCTTATAATTTTTATCAAGTACTCCATATACTGGACTAATAACTGGACTAGGTTTAAATACTCTAACTTCTTCTTTTGGTTCACTTGGAGTATTATTTCTAGCTACTGAACTATAATTATTTGGATTATAACTAGGTGGAGTATAAGTATTTACTTTAGGTGTTTCCCTAACTTCTTTTCTCTCTTCCCTTTGTTCTCTTTCTAAATCTAATATATTACTTCTACTTCTTAATTTAGGTTTCTCTTCTTCCTCTTCGTCCATCATAGGAAACTTAAAAGTTGTCTCACTCTTAAATAACTCTCTTTCTGTATAAATAGGTGAAGTATTTCTCTCTTCTTCTTTCTTTACTTCCTCTTTTTTTTCTTCTCTTACTTCTTTAACTTCTCTTTCAATTGGTTTAACCTCTCTTACTTGTGGTCTAGAAACTTCATTTTTCTCTATAGGTTCCTCCACTATCTCTTCATCATAGAAAATATTTTTAATTTTACTAAATAATCCCATAAAAACACCTCTTTCTTAATTTCCTTCATTATAAACATCATAATCATAAACATCTAGTATATTGTTTTTACCATCACTATTTTCTGGTTTCTTTAATTCATAACTTGACTCAATATCACTTAAGTCCCTACTACTTATTAAACTTTCTATGACTTGGTCGTTATACTTTATAGAAGATAATATAACCATTCCACCTATTACAGCTTCGTCTATATCACTTTCCTTTACACTAACTTCTATATAACTATAATTATACAACATTTTTATATAAAAGTAACTATTATTTCCATTCTTTATTTCTAAAAATCCATCTATATTATTATATTTAAATCTTTTACTATAATAAATTTCTTTATCTTCTACATAATTTGAACTACTTTTATTATAATACCCATTTATATCAACATTAAAATAATATTTATAATTATTATTAACAAAAACATAATTAAACATAGAACTCTCTAAAAGTGAAAAATCTCTCGGTTTATAAAATTTAATCCCCGTTCCATAGGTATTTGGTCTTTTATCTTTAACTTCCATAATTATATTAATATATTCTTCTTTTGTAAGTGTACTAGATAAATTAGTAGTACACCCTACTAAAAGAAAACTCATAAATATTATAAGTACCTTTTTCATAAATCTCCTCACAACTATTATAACAAAAAATTTCCAAAATTAATAGTGTCTTTTTATTGTAATTATTTGACATATTTTTTACACTAAAACTTAACAACTTTTACATAATTTATATTTTTTCCTTTACTAATAAATTTCCTTTCATATTCAGTTTGAAACTTATCTTTATAATTAGTGCTCTTTTTTATAATAAAATATCCATTCTTTTTAAAACTCTTTAAACTATAAGAAAAAAGTAAATCATTATCAGTTTTTTGCTTAATAACTTTCATATGCTTAAAAATACCATCATACTTTTTTAAAAATACACTACTTGTAAGTCTTCTATTTTCATGTCTTCTTTTAGGCCATGGGTCAGAAAAATTTAAATATAACAAACTTATTTCTTTATCAAATACTTGATTAATTTCACTCGCGTCCATCACTATTATTTTTAAGTTTGTAATACCCTCTTCTTCTATTCTATATAAAGCATTAAGTAAAACACTAGGATATTTTTCTATTCCTATAAAATTAATATTTTTATATCGTTTTGCTTTCTCTATTAAAAAAGAACCTTTCCCCATACCTATTTCTAAATATATTTTATTATTGTTATTAAAAACACTTTTCCATTTACCCTTATATTTTTCAGGGTTTATAATAACACACTTACTTTTTTCTACTGCTTCTTCGCTTCCTTTAATATGTTTTAGTCTCATAAAATAATCACCACACATATTATACACAAAAATTATACTTTTGTCATATAATAATTTGAAAGGTGTGTTAAACTTATGAAAGATAGAGATATGTATTATGGAAATTATCAAATGGGTGCATATAAAGAGCCCTCATTCATTCCGCCAAGTGGCTACAATATGAATACTTCATACATGGGATATGGTCCTAATGTAATACCAGGAAATAATCCAAACATGCAAACAGTTAACAATAATAATATGAATAATACCTATGTAGACGAATATGACACAAGAATAACTAAATTAGAAAGACAAATAAGAAGATTAGACCAAAGACTAAGAAAATTAGAAAGTAATGGTTTATTAGAAGAAGAAAACTTAACAGATTCAAATCTTTATATGATATAACTATCTTAATAGATAGTTTTTTCAAACAAAAATAAGGCGCTAGCCTTATTTTAAACATACTTATCAATATTAGAAGGAACTTTATCATTAATAACCATCTCTACTATCTTATCTTGCTTTTCCTTACTTACTTCTTTTCCTGTAAGTGTACTTATCTCATCAATAATACCCCTTAAAGTATCTTCATTTTTAAAATCCCCATCTTGTAACTTCCTAGCAAGACTTAAAATAGTTTCTTTATTTACCTTAGTCTTTTTCTCAATCCTATCAAATAAATCATCATTAGCCATATACCCACCTCTAAACATAGTATATGACTCCAAACAAAAAGGGTGAAAGCATAACAATCACCCCTAGTTATTAGCTTTAGCGCATTCCTCAGAGATTGGTTGAACTACAAATGGGTCCTCTGCAGTTCCAGTTGACTCAGAAAGCAGAACGCAAGATTTCAGAGAAACTACCGGACGCACGGCGAAAGAGTCGTCACCGACGAGCATGTAGTACAAGAGGCCAGGAACGTCAGAGCCGTACGTGAAGAAAACGTTCGAGCCGTTTTCGAAGTGAGACGGACTCATTGTCCACCAGTAATTTGAACCG
>CANRHY010000087.1 GCA_947630515.1 uncultured Bacilli bacterium | reverse complement strand
AGTTGATGAAGAAGAATACAAAAAACAAGTAAATGAATTAAGAAATGAAATAGTAGATGATAAATATTTAGAAAATAAATATAATAATGATATTCAAAGTTTTAATGATGAAGTTAGAAATTTGGAAATTAATTATAATAATATAAATAATGAAATTGAAAATGAACAAAGTAGTTTAGATATTGTTCATGAAAAATTAGGTAAGTTACTTGATGGTTTAGGTAAATTTAATGATATTGTAGATTCTTTAGTTTATGCTAATAGAGTAGAACATTTAACAAATGAGCAACAATATTTATATGTAAATATAGATGTTATTAAAGAAGAAATTATTAAGTTATGGGATAAGTTTAGTGGGAAGTCTAAAGTTATAAAAGAATTTAATAAGAAAGAAAAGAAACATGAAGTTAAAACTGAAGAAGAAAAACCAATAGAAGTAAAAGAAGAAGTTAATACTAATGATAGTATGTATGAAGATGACCCTATAGAAAATGTTACTGAAGCACATGAAATTGATGATAATCCTGTATCAAATTTAGAAGTTATAGATTATTTAGAATAATTAAAGTTAAACCTTAGAAATCAGTTCTAGGGTTTTTATTTACTTTACTTTACGTAAAATTTTACGTAAAGTAACACTTTTTTTTATGAAAAAAAAGCGTTTTGGGGTATTTTTTTCGAATAAGTATATAGAGGGCATAAAAACTCTCTAGGAAGGAGATACTTATGAAGAAAGAAATTAATGTTAAAAAATGGGTTGGTAAGTTAGTACTTTTTATGGTATTTGTGATGTTAGTTTTTATTCCAAAATTGAAGGCTAGTGTAAATGGAACATTAGAAGTTGTAAAAGATCAGGATATTTGGTATACAAAGTCAGGTGGAGGTAAAGTTACAACAAGTGCTGCATATGGAATGTATTCTATAAATGGAGAAGTAGTTTTTTGTGTTGAACCAGGAGTAGATATTAAGACTAATAGTTATAGTGGGGAGTATGGTTATGTTAATTCTCCTTATAAAGATGATTTAAATAAATATATTACTTTAGTTGCGCATTATGGTTATGGATATAAAAACCATACTACTGTTAATTATAGAATGGCTACACAAGCTTTGATATGGGAAAAGTTAGGTGGTCAAAGTATTCTTTTTTGGAATGGAGAAAGTGGGGTATTTAATAGTCCGATTGATATTAGTAGTGAAAGAGAGGAGATAGAAAATTTAGTACTTAATCATGATAAAACACCTTCTTTTAGTGGGGATAGTGAAACTTTTGTATTAAATCAAGAAAAAGATATAATAGACCATAATTACGTACTTCTAAACTATGAAGTTGTAAGTGACGGGGGTAATAAAGTTACAATAGACCATAATACTTTACATATTAAAGCTATTAAACCTGGAGTTAGTGAGATAGTTTTAAGAAGAATACAAGATACAGGAGAGACTATTATCTATGTAGGAAGCGACCCTACCAGTCAAAAACTTGCAAGATTAAGATTTAGTAGTGAAGACGTTATTAAATTAACTTTAAATGTTAAAAGTGGAGGAGTAAGTGTTACTAAATATGGTGAAAATGTAACTTTAAAAGATGGATTTGTTTATAATAAAGTTCCACTAGAAGGTGTTAAGATTGGAATATATGCTAATCAAGATATTAAAGATGGAAAAGGGAATTTGGTATATAAAAAAGATACTTTAGTTTATACTTTAACTACTAATAATGAGGGAAAAGCAAGTTTAAATAATATGTATTATGGAGAGTATTATCTAATGGAAATTAGTACAGTAAATGGACATGTTATAGATACTACTCATTATCCTTTTACGGTAAAAAGTAAAGGAAATACTATAACTTCTGTTTTTAAAGAAATAGAAAATTATTTACCTAAAGGAAGTTTAGAATTTACTAAGACTGATTTTTCTGATAGTAAGGGACTACCTAATACTTTAATAGAAATATATACAAATAATGATCTATTAGTTTTTAGTGGAAGAACTGATAGTGGGGGTATGATTAAGATTAAAGATTTACCTTTAGGAAAGTATTATATTATAGAAAAAGAAGCACCTGAGGGGTATAAATTAAATAATGAGAAAATGTATTTTGAAATAAAGGAAAATGGGGAAGTAGTAAAGTCTACTATGAAAGACCAGTTAATAACTGGAGATTTAGAGTTTACTAAGACTGACTTTATAGAAGATAAAGGACTACCTAATACTTTAATAGAAATATATACAGATAGTGATGAGTTAGTTTTTAGTGGAAGAACAGATAGTGAAGGTAAGATAATTATTAAAGGACTTACTTATGGAAAATATTATATTATAGAAAAAGAAGCACCAGAAGGGTATAGTATTAATCCAGAAAAAATGTATTTTGAAATTAAAGAAGATGGAGAAATAGTAAAAGCAGTAATGAAAGATGAATTAATTATAACAAATGTTCCAGATACTTTAAGTTATCATATTAAATATAACTTAGGAATAAATATTTTTTCTATATTAGGTATTTTATTTGTTTTATATGGAAAGAGAAAATTTAATAGGTAAGATTATTTTTGTAATAGGAGTAATCTTGTTAATTATAGGTATAGTTAAAACATTAACTAGCTTTAAAGAAGTAGAAGTAAAAGAAGAAAAAGAAGAAGAAGTAATGGAAGAAAAAGAGGAAGAAACTAATGAAGTTATAGAAGAGGAAGAGGAAGAAAGTGATGAGTCACTAGACTATTTAATGACTTTAGAAATACCTAAAATAAATTTAAATAGAGATGTTTATAAATTAGGTAGTTATAAAAATAATGTTAATTTAAATATAGAGATTTTAAAAGAATCTGATATGCCTGATAAAGAAAAAGGTAATGTTATTTTAGCAAGTCATAGTGGGTCTAGTAGTGTTGCATATTTTAATGATTTAGATAAGTTAGAAATAGGTGATAAAGTAAATCTTTATTATTTAGATAATATTTATACTTATGAGATAGTTAGTTTTTATGAAGTAGAGAAAACTGGTAATATAACTATTCATAGAGACCAAAATGAAAGTGTTATAGTTCTTATTACATGTAAGAAATATAATGATAATACACAAGTTGTATATATTGGAAATTTAATAGAAGTTACAAAATAAAAAATAGGAGGGATATATGAAAGAAGAAATTGAAGCAATAAAAAAAGAAGAAAAAAATAAAAAATTAGGAAATAGTGAAGAAACTATTAATAGAGTTTTTATTTTTGAAAGATTAATAAGAAGAATAAGTTTATCTAAGTATAATTATCATCTTATATTAAATGGAGATACAATAATGTCACTTTATGCACATAATTATTGTGTTTTAAAAGATAATTTAGAGATTGTATTAAGAGATGCAATTTTTACTGAAGAAAATATTGTTGATATATTAAATAATGTATTAGGTATGGAACTTGAAGATGGAGTTAATTTTAATATTATGACTATTTCTTTTTTAAGAAATAAAATATATAAAATATGTGTAGTTGGTAGTAATGAAAATGTTGGGAATATAATGATAAATATTGTAGTAACTAAACAGGGCATAAATAAATATACTGCTAAACAACATAAATATATGAGTATATTTAATAATGAAAAAATGGCTTTTCATACATATGACTTTGAAACATTAGAAGCACTTAAATTTGAAAGTATTGTAAAAGTAGGGGCAGAGAACCTTAGTTTTGATGATTTGGTATTATGCTATATATTTAATAAGAATTTAGGTGGATTTATTAAAGTTAGAAAATTTCAAGAAGCTTTACTTCAAGTTTCAAAATATAATGGTACTTTAGATAAACTTATTAATTGGAGATTATTTTTACAAAAATTTTATCTTATTAAAGAAATGAAAGAAGATTGGAAAGTTTATCAAAATTTAAATAAATATGCAAAAAGTATTACATATTCAGATTTAGAAAATTATGTTTTTAATACTGGCACTATTATAGAGTTACCATTTATATCTGAAATTTAATATAATTTAAATAAGTATTAAAATGTGAATAATTTTAATACTTATTTTTAATAATATTAATGTTATTTAAATTAACAAAAAGTTGTTGACATCAACAAATAAAAATTATAAAATTATAATAAAGGAATGATAGTA
>CANRHY010000086.1 GCA_947630515.1 uncultured Bacilli bacterium | reverse complement strand
GGTGTGAGAGGGTATCATATCAATAAATAAAATTATTGAAAATTTACTCTACTCGATTGTTATGTATTTTCTTAATAGTTCTTTTTTATCTAACATTAATGGTTTACCAGTAATGTAGTTATGAGTTCCTAATAATGGGTAATAATTAGCAAGTGGTTCTTTATTATCTGCATTTATTTTCTCATGAGTAAAAATTTCTTCATAGGAATCATTTAAACTATTATATTTACAAATTAAGTAATAGTTATCAACTTTTACTACATATAAATTGTATATGTTATATTTTTTCATAATTATATTCTCCTCGTATAAATATTAATTTAATATGACAAGGTGTCATGTATTTTTAATTGTTTTATTTTAAAAAAAGCACTAACCAAATTGATTAGTGCTATATTGTTCCACTTAAGGAACCATTGTCGTTAACATTTTGTTCTATTTAAAGAACTCCTGTTACGTATTACATTTTACTATATTATATGCACATTGTCAATTTTTTATTTTAAATTTTTTTCACTAATTTTTTTCAAAAAAGCCCGTATATACGGGCTTTTGTTAACATTATTGGTGGAGAATGTGGGACTTGAACCCGCGACCCCCTGCGTGCAGGGCAGGTGCTCTAGCCAACTGAGCTAATTCCCCATGGTAGGCACTTGAATTAATCAAGTATAGAAAGTGTACCATAAAACTAGGTAATAAGTCAATATAATTTTGATACTTTTGTTAATTTTTTGACAAATTAGACTTTTTATGGTACAATTATATTAGTTTTAAGGGGGTATATATATGTTTTATGGAATTAATGAAGTTAAATTATCTAAAGAAAATAGAATAGTGTTACCTAGAGATTTTGCTTTAGAAGATTTAGTAGTTACTTATATAGATGAAGATACTTTAGTATTTTTTAAGGCTAGTGAATTTAATGTTTGTAATTTTTTTAAAAATACTAATTTAAATAGTGTGCTTATGACAAAGTATAAGAATTATATTTTAATGCATTCTAAAAGGATAAGTATAGACTCTCAAAGAAGAATAAGTATTCCTAAAGAGTTCAAGTTATCTTTTACAGATGGGGCATTAGTTGGAAGAGAAAATCATTTTACTTTAGTTAACAAGAAGAAGTTTTATCAAGAACAAGAAGAAGCAGAAAGAGAGTTTCAAGAATTTTTAAGAAGTGAAGAAGGGAAAATTTATAAAAAGAGTTTAAATTTAGAAATAAAGTCTTTATAAGTTAAAATTAATTTGCTATACTTTAATTGGAGTGAATATATGCATAGTTTATTTAGAGAAGATATTCTTAGTAATAATATAGAGTTTAAATCTATTTTTGATTCTTTAATGAAAGAAGAAAAAATTAGAGATTTTAGTGATTCTTTTTGGGATTTTATTAGAAGAGATAAAACACCTATTAAAGTAAATAATGAACCTCTTGCTTTTATAGATTTATTTCATCAAAATGTGACTGATGGTAAGTGTGAGTTATGTAGTATGGAACTTGTAATGTTACTTGATAAATTTGGTGTTTATAGTGAAGCAGTAAAATGCATTAATACTAATTTTGCAGGTACTAAGGGTTCTAGTTATGGAGGACACTGGTACGTTTTTATACCTAGTAAGGCTCTTGCTATAGATACTTCATTATTTATACTAGGGAGTGAAGAAGCATTTAAAGAACTTGGGCATATTGTTGTTCGTAAGTATGATATTGATACTATATTTAAAGAAAAACCTGAACTTTTTGATAGATATGAAAGTATGATAATTAATAAAAATAATTTAAAGTAATTTTATGTTTATTATGAATTTAAAGTATATTCTAGTGCTATTTACTAGGATATATTTTTCTAATCTGTTAATTAACTTTAGTTTACCAGTTATTGTTTTTAGAGAAAAGTTATCATAGTATTTTACTTCTATATTTTTGTTTTCATTGTTTACTACTGTACTTAATGTGTAATTTATTTCTTCTATTCTATCTATGGAAATTGTTGGCATTTGTACTTTACTTCTTAACTTTAATATTTCTTGTATATCTTTTTCATTTATTAGTGAGTTAAATGGTTTCCATTTTATTTTGGTATGCATTAGTACTTATTGTGTCCTCCTAGGGTGTTATTTCTTCTTTTAATGGTACTATATTCCATTAGGCTTGATGCTTTTAGTATGGCGTTGTCTCCAAATTTTTTAGATATGGCGTCTATTATTTTATTTAACTCACTATTTTTTTCTTCTTTTTCGATTTCTTCAAATAGGTTTAATTGAACGTAGTTTTTGTTTTCTATTTTTCCTAAGGCAATCATTATTTTTCTAATAGGCAAGTCTTCTACATAGTTATTAAATATGTTCATACATACGTTATATATTTTGTTTTCATCATTTGTTGGTTCGGTTAGGGTTTTAGAGTGGTGAAAAGAAGAGGATACTATTTTAGAGTAAGCAAGTCCAAAATGTATACAAGAGGTAGTTTTGTTATTATTTCTTAGTCTTTTAGCAAGAGCGCTACACATTTCTTTTATTATAAGAGGGGTGTTATATAGGTTATAGTCTTTATATAGGACTTGACTTAGAGAATATGATTTATTTATTGTTTCTATTTTTTCAGAGACTTTACTTTGGTCTATACCATTCGCGTGATACCATAATTCTTCACCAAGGACCCCAAATCTTTTTTTATAGAAGTTAATAGGGTATTTGTTTATTTCTCCTACTTTATGTATTCCTAAGTCATTTAGTTTTTTCATTGTTTGTTTTCCAATTCCCCACATTTTATCAAGAGGAGAAATTTCCCATAGTTTAGTTTTTATGTCATCATATGTCCACTTAGCTATGAAGTTTTCACTTGTTTTAGATTCTATGTCAAGCGCTACTTTAGCTAGGAGCATATTAGGACCAATTCCACATGTGCTAGTAAGACCTGTTTTTTCTTTTATAGTGTCCATTATTTTTTTAGCTAGACTTATATCGGTCATTTTATATAGTTTTAGATAGTCAGTAACATCTAAGAATGATTCGTCTATTGAATATACATGTAAGTCTTCTTTAGATACAAAATCTAAGAATATGTTTATTATTTTTTTGCTATATTTTACGTATAGACTCATTCTAGGAGGGGCAATTATGTATTTTATGTTTTTAGGTATTTCGTATATTCTACCGCGGGAAGGTACACCTTTTTCTTTTAATAAAGGTGTAACAGCTAGAGTAATTGCTCCACCACCACGTGAGGGGTCAGCAACGAGTAATGGGGTAGTAAAGGGGTCAAGCCCTCTTTCTACACATTCAACAGATGCAAAAAAACTTTTTAAATCGATACATAATATATTTCTTTCTTCCATATAAATCACTCCTTTGTTCGTTATTAAGTATATCATAGTTTTGTTTGTGTTGTAAATGGTAATTATAGGAATTTTTTAAAAATATACACATATTATTAAATGGGGGATATAAAATGAATAGTAAGTTACCAAATGTATTTCATAATAGAAAGGCAGGAGTTATTAAAAATAATAAGGAAGTGTATTATTCTAAAGAAACGGCAAATGATAATAAGCCACTTCCTGTGGAAGACGATAATATAAAGAAAATTATTATAAAGAAAAAAATAAATGATATTTTTAGTAGTAAAGATTTTATTTATAAAGCGAAAGCTATTATTAGTACTAAAGATGGGGATAGGGAAGTTGTACTAATACATAAAAATAATAATGCTCTTCTTACAATAGATAATGAAAGTATACCTATTAGTGATATTATAGATATTAAGAAGATTTAAAAAAACGCTCCAATAAAATTAGAAAAAGTGCTCCAATGAAATTAAGAAAAATGCTCCAATAGAATAGACAAAATATATTAGGTATAGTATAATATTTGTAGGAGGAGTAAAATGGAACAATATAAACCAAGATTAATTGATAAACAAATAGAAGATAGTTTGAAAGCTTATGGGGCAGTGAATATAGTAGGAGCTAAGTGGATAGGTAAAACTTGGGCTGGAAGAAAACACGCAAGTAGTGAATTTTTACTTATGAATCCTAGTGGTAATTATCAAAATAGGAGATTAGCAGAAACAGATATTTCTTTGATATTTGATGGGAGTATTCCAAGATTAATAGATGAGTGGCAAGAGGTGCCTGAAATTTGGGATGCTACTAGATATAAGTGTGATGAAGATGGTGT
>CANRHY010000085.1 GCA_947630515.1 uncultured Bacilli bacterium | reverse complement strand
CTTTAGTAATAACCCCCCCCAATTTTTTTATGACTGAAATTGAAAGAGATTATCTTTTTCATATTGTTTCTCCTTTTTTTATTTTATTTATTCAGTTTTACACGTTCCTGTTTGTCCACTTGCTTTTACATGTGCTGTAAAAGTCCTTGTACTTGCATCACCTTTTAAAATTTCTGATTGATCTTTTCCATCTTCATATTGAAGCCATACTTTTAAAGTATAAGTATCTCCACTTTCTCCTAATTGAATTTTATCTTTAAGTGAAACTACATATTGTTGTTCCTCATTTAGTTGCACACCATTTAATAAAGTTTGAAAATCTCCAGACTTAACTTCTGAACCTTTAACTAATTCATACTTAAAATCTGTACTTTTTAACTTATCACCAATTGACTCAATTACTAATAATAAATCATAACATATACCTGATTTTAATGTAGTATCTTCTGTTTTCTTTACTGTAAAAGTATGACTAATAGCTTTTGTATTTTTACTATCAGCTGTAATTGGATATAAGTTGTTAGCTGTAAAAGTACCCTTATCAATCTCTAAAGCAGCTTTACCTACTCCAATATTCATATCTTTTCCTTCTCCCTTAATAATAGGATTAAAAAATGCAAATGTACCCGCTGTTACTATAACAATTAAACATAAAACACTAACACTTAAAAGAATAACATAACTTCTTTGAGTCTTCTTATCCATAAAAACACATCCTTTATTTTTATTTCTATATTAATTTTATTACAAAATCAAATATTTTGCAACAAAAAGAATTAAATAGCCTCTATTTGTAATTCTTCATGACTACTTGCTTTAGTATCTAAACCTGCAAATTGATTATTTTTATAAAGTATATATGCTGCAGCCCCTATCATAGTTGCATTATCTGTGCAATACTTAACTTCTGGTACAAACATAGTAACTCCTTCACTTTCGCACATTTCCCTTAAAGCATTTCTAATAAAACCATTAGCTGAAACACCCCCAGCAACACTCAAATACTTTACATTATATTTTCTTAAAGCATTTCTAGTATTTTCTACTAAACTTTTTGTAACAGCATTTTGAAAAGAACAAGCCATATTAGCTTTATTAACTTCTTCTCCTCTTTGTTTAGCATTATGAACTAAATTATTAACATGACTTTTTATTCCACTAAAACTAAATGAAATATTACTTCCCTTTACTAAATTAGGCATAGGATATACGTCTTTTCCCTCTTTAGCAAGTCTCTCAATATTAGGTCCCCCTGGATAAGGCATATCAAGTATTCTTGCTACTTTATCAAAACACTCTCCAACCGCGTCATCTAAAGTCTGTGTAATATACTTAAAACTATTTTCACTTTCCATATATATTAAATCAGTGTGTCCTCCACTTATAATTAAAGAAATAAGTGGATATTCTAAACTTTGCCCAATATTATTTGCGCATATATGACCCATCATATGATTAACTTTAATTAAAGGCTTATCATATACCATAGCTATCGCTTTAGCTGCTTCTAGCCCAACAAGTAAACTCCCTAAAAGCCCAGGACTATAAGTAACCGCAACTGCATCTATATTATTTAAATCAAACCCACTTTTCTTAAGTGCTTCATCTATTACTAAAGTAATATTTTCTAAATGAAGTCTACTAGCTACCTCTGGTACAACTCCCCCATAAATCTTATGAGTATCTATTTGTGAATTAACTACTGTAACTATATCTTCTTTCCCATTCTTAACTATACTAACACTTGTCTCATCACAACTACTTTCAATTGCTGAAATATAAATATCTTTCATTTACCTCATCTCCATTATTAAAGCGTCACACTCTTTATAATAATTCTTTCTCTTATGAATAACTTTAAAACCAAACTTCTTATACAAATTAATCGCAGGCTCATTATCTATTCTTACCTCAAGCATAAACCTATAATCTCTATACTTACAAGTAACATAACTAAAAAGTAACTCCATAATTCCTCTTCTTCTATACTCTTCTAAAGTACACACATCTATAATATTCATAGTATCTATTACTTCTTCTATCTCTATATAAGCTACTTCAATATTATCTAAACTATAACTTATTCTTTTTTTATAATTTCCTAAATCTTTTTCCTCTATCATTTTTCTGCCTCAATTTTCTTAACATAATTAGCTCTTACTAAATGAGGATTAACACTATTACTTCTAAAAGCATACTCTATTACTTTCTTAATATCTAACTCTTCTTTCACAATATGCATATTTTGATACTCACTTATATCACTAACGTACTCTTCTTTTAAAAACTCCCCATTTTTCTTCTCTTTTATAAAATACCCCTTATTATCTTCTATAATAGCTATCCCATCACTTTCATTATCACTTACTAAATAACTATCTAGTGTAGAAACTAAATAAATAGGTATATCTAATAAATAACTAATAGTCTTAGCTTCTGCTAGCCCTATACGAAGTCCTGTAAAACTACCAGGTCCATTTATAACAACTATATTCTTAATATCTTTAAAAGTAACACTACTCTCTTTCATTATATCTCTAATCATAGGCGCTAAAAAAGCATCATGATTAAAGTCACTTTCTTTAGTACTTAAAATAATATCTTTACCATTATATAAAGCAACACTTATTAAACTTCCATGAGTATCTAAAAATAAAGTATACATAACTTCACTTCCTCTTAACTAATTTTACCACAAAAACGAGCAGTTTTAAAGAATTTGTCGAACTAAGTATATATAAAAATTCCTATATTTGTGTTATTATATATGTAGGTGATTTTATGAAATGTTTAGTAACAGGTGCCTCTTCTGGTATAGGAAAAGATATTTGTAAGTATTTGAGTGTCTTATCTCATGAAGTAATAATGGTATCTAGTAATAAAGAAAAATTAGTAGAAGCGTGCACTGAAGTCGGGTCTAATACTTATTATGTATGTGATTTAACTAAAGATAAAGAAGTAGATAAATTACTAAAATTTATAGAAAAAGAAAAACCAGACGTAATAATTAACAATGCAGGTTTTGGTGCTTTTGGATACTTTGATGAAGTAGAAACAGAAAAAGAAATAGAAATGATTAACTTAAATATAATAGCTTTACATAAAATAACTAAAGTAGCTTTAAAATATATGGAAAAACAAAACTATGGCTATATACTTAATGTTGCTTCTTCTGCTGGTCTTATGCCAGGTGGTCCAATACTAAGCACATACTACGCTACTAAAAGTTATGTAAGAAGTTATACACTTTCTATTTATGAAGAATTAAAAAGCAAAAACAGTAATGTAGTCGTATCAGTTCTAGCCCCGGGTCCAGTAGACACTAACTTTAATAAAGTAGCAGGTGGCTCATTTAGTGTAAAACCATTAAGTAGTGAGTATGTTGCCAAGTGCGCAATTGATAATTTATTTAAAAAGAAAATGATTATAATACCAGGACTTATTATGAAACTAGGAGTATTCTTTAGTAGATTTACACCAACTAAACTTTTACTTAACATTGCACTAAAAATACAACATAAAAAAAGAACAAAAAGTTCTTAATCATCAAAAAAGTCTCCAAGTTTTACTTTTAACTTATCAGCAATTAACTTTAAAGTCTCAATAGATATAGTAGCATACACTTTTTGTGATTCTAAATTTTTAATATACCCATAAGATAAATTACAAAGAGTGGCAAGTTGTTCACCAGTATAACCCTTCATTTTTCTAAACTTTTGAATATTCTTTCCAACTATATTATAAATGTTACTAGATGTAACTTCTTCTTTGATGTACGCCATCATTCTTCACCTGTTTTTATTTTATCACTTACTTAACTATTTATTTAGTCACTCTATATATGACTAGAAAATAACTTACCATATTTTACCATTTTTTATTTATATTTAATACTATTAATTCATACTCTTCAAAATATTCTCTAACTCATTTATTTTATTTTGCATTTCACTAATAATAATATCTCTTTCTGAATTACTTAAACTCTTTAAAACACTTTTAACACTATCTATATCATAAAACAAAGGACTATATTGACTCTTAAACTCTCTAGAATTTATATTAATATTTACATTTTGTGCATAACTTTCAATAAGTTGTTGACTTGTAGCATTAGTAATCGAGTAGAGTAAATTTTCAATAATTTTATTTATTGATATGATACCCTCTCACACCACCGTACGTACCGTTCGG
>CANRHY010000084.1 GCA_947630515.1 uncultured Bacilli bacterium | reverse complement strand
CATAACCCATTAGTATTATTATTCCACATAATGCTGGTAGTAATAAGAATAGCATTAGGTCAAAACCGAATAGTGAACTTAGTAGTGTTAATATTAGAGATGTTGCTACTAAGAATACTATGCCTTTATTTCCTTTCATTGATTTTGCAACTTTTTCAAGTGCACTTCTTAGTTTACCAGTAGCGCTTAATACTCCGTAGAATCCACCAACTGCTAGCATGAAAATTATTTGTGGTACAAATGATTGTAATGCTATTATTGGATAGAATGCTATGTCATATAAAGATACTCTTTGTAAATCTGAGTTAACTATTTCTGAACCATTTACGCTTCCTGTTGGTATTATCCATGATAGTAGTGCTAAGTATAAAGTTATTAGTGCGATTAGTTTTATGATTGTATTTTCTTTAGAAGGAGCTATCCATCTAACTATAGATAGTACAAATAAACAAGTTGCGCCTAATATTTTTAATACATATCCTGCTACTTCAGGAACGAAACAGCCAACTATTATTAGCAAAACTGATATTAATGCTAAAATCAATTCTACTAAAGTTTTTCTTTTCATTTTTATTACCTCCTAAGATTAATTATACACTATATTTTGTGGTTATTACAAGTTTTTATAGCATTTTTTCATAATAATTCCATATTTTTAAAGAAAAAAATGCGTTTTGTGCGCATTTTTTTAGTTTTCTGGTTTCATTAATGGGAATAATACAACGTCTCTTACTGATGGTTGGTTAAAGATTAGCATCATTAATCTGTCTATTCCAAAACCAAGTCCTGATATAGGTGGCATACCTTGTTCCATTGCTAGTAAGAAGTCTTCGTCTAAGTCCATTGCTTCTTCATCACCTTGTTCTTTTGCTTTTAGTTGTTCAATGAAGTTTTGTCTTTGTGTTTCAGGGTTTACTAACTCTGAATATGCCTTACATAATTCTGTACCACAAGCTAATACTTGGAATACGTCAATTCTTCTTTTGTCTTCATCATTTGTTCTTGCAAGTGGGATAAGAGAAGCTGGGTAGTTATATATTATAGTTGGGTTTATAATGTTTTCTCTTATTTTTCTTTTGTATACGAAGTCTATAATTTGACTAATTGACCTGTATTCTTCTAAGTCGTCCATAGTATATAAACCTTTTTCTACAATTTTTTCTTTTAATTCATTAGGGTCAGTGATATCTAGGAAGTCAAATCCTAATATTTTTATCATTTCTTCTGTGTAGTTTATACGTGGCCAATTATCTAGTCCAAAGTCTAGTGTGTGTCCTTGGTATTCTAAAGTAGTGCTTCCAGTAAGTTCTTTTATTAATTCTCTTATAAAGTTACAATAGAATTTAATGTTATCTTCAAAGTTCCAGTATGCACAGTACCATTCAACTTGAGTAAATTCTTGTAGGTGTTCTGGGTCCATTCCTTCATTTCTAAAGCATTTTGCTACTTCATATACTTTATCAAAGCCACCAGCGATACACTCTTTTAGGTAAATTTCTGGAGCAATTCTTAGGTTACAGTCAATGTCTAATGCGTTATGGTGAGTAAAGAAAGGTCTAGCTGAGGCACCACTTACTGCTGTTTGGATTATTGGTGTTTCTACTTGTAAGAAACCATGTTCTCCTAAGTATTTATGTAAGAATGAATATAATTTACTTCTTCCTAAGAATACACGACGAGATTCTTCATTAGTAATTAAGTCTACGTATCTTTGCCTATATTTTAGTTCAGTATCTTGTAAGCCATGGAATTTTTCAGGTAGTGGTCTTAAGGCTTTTCCTAGGAATTTATATTCTTTTACTCTTAGTGTTTTTTCGTTAGTTTGTGTTGTGAATATTTCTCCTTTAGCGCCTATAAAGTCTCCTCCATCAAACATTTTCTTAAACTCCTCATATGCTTCTTCACCTACTTCATCTACTTTTAGTTCTAGTTGCATGTCTCCTTCTAAGTCTCTAATTTTTATGAAACTTAGTTTACCCATTTTTCTCATGAATACTATTCTTCCTGCGATACTTACATCTTTTTCTCCATCTCTAAGATTTTTAGCATCTTTTAGAGTATGAGTTCTTTCATACTTTTCTGGGTATGGGTTTGTTATTTTTGCTATTTCTTTTAGTTTTTCCCTTCTTATAATTTCTTGTTCCGTTAATTCTCTCATAATTTCATCCTCCTTTAATAAAAAAAGTTAATGATTAAAGGGGCGAATATGTGATTCACGGTACCACCCTTTTTTAATCATTAACTGATTCTTCATTTTATAACGGTTTTTAAACCGGGCATAAGCCACTTAGAGATTTTTATTCATATTAGGCTATTATTAGTTTGCACCAACCACTAACTCTCTATAAATAGGAACTAATATTACTCGTTCTCCTCATCGATTTATGTGTTTAATTTTATACTATTTTTCTATTTTTGTCAATAGTTTCCTAAGTTTATTATTTTCAATTATTCTAATGCATTAGTATTTTTTTCATTGTATCGCTTTCATAGTTAACAATAAATCCATTTTTTGCTTGTTTTAATAGTTCAATTTGTTGAAGTTTAAGTTTCTTTTTATCATTAAGTATAAAGTAAATAACTCCAATATTTTGAACTATATCACTAAATTCTAAACTTTTTAGTGTATCATTTAAAATAGTACCTGTTTGTTTTTGTATAGGGTTAAAGTAAAATGAATATTGGTTTAATGTGTTTATAAAATCTGGTGAAGTGAGTATGCTACTATTTTCTTTTCTTTTTGTTTCAAGTAGAGTTTTATATTTTTTTAGTACTCTTATTTCTTTTTCATTATTAGTTTCTTTTATTCTTTTTTCTAAATTTTTTATTTCTAAAGCGCATATTCTTTTTAGAAATGGTGGCATTTTTATATCACTACATAAATGCATTTCGCTTAGGGTAAGTCTATCATATTTAAAAAATGTTTCCATTAAGTCTTGCATAGTAGGGTGACTTTTAAAAAGATATGAGTTTATATTAAAACCTCTTTTTTTTATTTTTTCTTCTTCATATTCTAAAAATGATTTTGTATGTAAGTTATAGTATTTTAATCTTTTGTTTAGTTCTTTTAGGGCTAGATTTTTTTCATCTCTAGTGCTTTCTTCATTAAACATAATGAAAGTTAGGTGTGATATTGGTAATGTTTTTAAATTTTCCATTTTCTTTTCCTCCTTTTTATTATATGTTTATTTTTTGTTCTATTTTCTTTAATACATTTAAAAACTCTTCTTCTGTTTTAGTTTTTAGAAGTTCTTGTTTTTCTTCTTTTATGTTAGGTATTCCTTTTAAGTACCATAGGGCATGTGTTCTTATTTCAAGTAATGCTGTTTTTATGCTTGAATATTTTTTTAGTAAGTTAAAGTGTTTTTTAATCATTTCTATTTTGTCTTTTAAAGTGGGTTTATTTATTATAACACCATTATCTAAATATGCAACACATTCTTTTATAAACCATGGGTTACCTAGTGTGGCACGCCCAATCATGATGGCATCACAGCCTGTTTCGTCTAGCATTTTTTTAGCGTCTTCTAATGTTTTTATGTCTCCATTTCCTATTACTGGTATTTTTACAGACTCTTTTACTTCTTTTATTATATTCCAGTTAGAGTGACCAGAGTAACCCTCGCTTCTTGTTCTTGGGTGAATTGCAATAGCATCAATTCCTGCTTTTTCAGCAAGAATGGCTACTTCTTTTGCATTTATGTGGGAAGAGTCCCAGCCACTTCTTATTTTTATTGTAAGTGGTGTTTTTATTTCTTTTTTTATTTCTTTTATTATTTCGTATATTTTCTCAGGGTCTTTTAAAAGTGCACTTCCTGCTTGGCTTTTTAATGCTACTTTTGGAACTGGACAACCCATGTTTATATCAATGATATCAGGGTGAAAGTTTTCTTCTACGTATTTTGCAGCACTTACAAATGATGGAATATCACTTCCAAATATTTGTATACTTATTGGGCGTTCAAAGTCGGTAAAGTTAATTAGGTCTATTGTTTTTTTACTGTTATGTGTGATACCTACTGAACTAATCATTTCAGAGTATATTAAACCAGCTCCCATTTCTTTTATTATTTCTCTATAACTTCTATTAGAGATTCCTGCCATGGGGGCAAATACTACTTTGTTTTTAATTTTTACATTGCCTATTTTCCACATACATATAGATTATACTTTTTTATAATAAAATTATGTTAATCTACACATAATCATGTTTATGTTAAGTTATTTATTATGTTAAGTTAGTAAAAGAATTCCAAGTAAAATCAAGGAATTCTTTATTTTTTTC